>CALVOU010000004.1 GCA_944350365.1 uncultured Bacilli bacterium | reverse complement strand
GCCTGATTAGCTCAGTTGGTAGAGCACTCGGCTGTTAACCGATAGGTCGTAGGTCCGAGTCCTACATCAGGCGCCATAATTTTTGTAATATGTTGTACGCCTGATTAGCTCAGTTGGTAGAGCACTCGGCTGTTAACCGATAGGTCGTAGGTCCGAGTCCTACATCAGGCGCCATCTTTTGGCCAGTTGGTGAAGTGGCTTAACACACCGCCCTTTCACGGCGGCATTCACGGGTCCGAATCCCGTACTGGTCACCATAATGAAAATAAAGTTCCTATCCGTTAGGAATTTTTTTATTACCTCAAAAGCACAAAACAGAAAACAAAATAAGGAAAATAAAAAAATGGTGAACTAAAATCAGCTAAGTTGTGTTACTATATAATAGAAGAATAAAATAAAAAGTTAAGGGTAGGAGGGGCTTACTATGTTTATACTAGATACTTTATATGAAGATTTTCCCACAACATATGAGACACAAGTAAATGAATTTATTGTACCAATCATGATTGGCGCAGGTATATTAATCATTTTATTCATTATCACTCTAATCGCTTTGATGAAGATGTTTAAAAAGGCGAATCGTTCTGGAATTGCCGCCTATATACCTTTTTACAATTTATGGGTATTATTAGAAATTATCAATAAGCCAAAAATCTACATATTATTGTTACTCATTCCTATTGTTAATCTTGTTTTCTATTTTCAAGTGATAGTCGCATTAGGAAAAGCATTTCGTAAACCAACGGCTTTTATATTGGGAATGTTAGTCTTTCCCCTAATTTTTATTCCAATTTTAGGCTTTGGTAGTAGTGAATATATAGGTATTAATTCGGAAGCTATGCTTGGAAAATCAGTGGCTAAGGATTTACCGGTTATAGAAGATAATAATGAAGATTCAATCAATAAACCAGCTCAACCACGTCAAGAGAGAAAGAAAGTAGAAATGTCTATCGGCGGAGGAGTATACCAGAAGGATTATCAAAAAACATTAGTCAATATTGAAGGAAAGAAAAAGGTTCAAAAACCCAATTTGGCTGACTTTAGAGTAGATTCCTCTCAACAACAAAATACAAGTGTTACACAAAAAAATAATGAAATAGATATATTAGCTGATGTACAATTTATCGAGACAACTCCGCAAGCACAAACGACTGATGAAATACCACAGGCACCAATATCTGATAATAATTCTATAAATGAAACAAGCAATAATCAAACCCCAACGGCCTTTGGCATACCTGAAATTGGGATTGTTGCTACCCAACAAGAAAAAAGTAGATTAAAAAGTCAATTAGAAAGTTCCTATCAACAACCTAATATTCCACCAACAAATCCAATAAACAACACTATTTCAAATAATCAACCAACTTTATTAACTAATACGACTGAAGAAAATAATTCTAATATCAATATTCCAACCTTAATTGAAGATTCAGGCTCACTACAGGAATCAACTTCAACGGAAAAAATAGAGCCAACGATATTTAGTGTGGAGCAATTTGGAATTCCAGTCATTCAACAAGAAACATCTTCAGCAGAAAATTCATTTGAAAATACGATTTCCAATGTTAATCCATTAGATACAATCTATACCAATACTTCAACAGATAATTCATATTCGCAACAATCTACAGAAATAAATCAAATAGAGGAGAATAAGGCTCCAACTATGACTGAACAAAATCCAAGTGAGCATGGAGAATATATTACTTGTCCATATTGTGGAGCCAAAATAAAAAACGGTGCTTCAAAATGTTTTATGTGTGGAAAATCACTATAAATAAAATATAATGAAAATCAGTTGACAATACCCAAAGAATACGGTATCATTATAACTACGGATGCAATGAGCCGTTTCTGAATTGGAGACATACTCAAGAGGCTGAAGAGGCGCCCCTGCTAAGGGTGTAGGTCGGGAATACTGGCGCGAGGGTTCAAATCCCTCTGTCTCCGCCATATATAAAATTATCCCTGTATAGGGCTAAAGGTACTGTTTATCGCAGTACCTTATTTTTTGTTCAAAAAAAGACATATTTCTATGCCTTCAGAATTACCGATATGTTCTTCTTCCTTTATTGATGATTTTAAAAACCCCATAACTACCAAAGTATTCATAAATTTTTTCCATAATAGATCTCCTTATTCTTTTCAAAAAAATGCAACCCACTTCTTCACTATAATATAAAGTAGGTAGTAAAGTCAATTGAAAGTACCAAAAAATTTAATTCCATGTACCAAAAAATTTAATTCCATGTAATTTAAATAATTGTCTCAGAAGTTTTTTCTGCAAATAAAAAGTTGCAATCTTCCAAAAATGTTATATAATGAATATAGAGTAAGATAGGGTGATAAGATGAAGAAATTAAGCAATAAAGGATTTGCAGCTTCTGTTGTTTTATATGGCGCATCTACAATTATTATTTTAGTATTACTTCTAATTTTATCCATCCTATCTACAGGTGAAAAAAATGTCAGTGGTATGGCGGATACTATCAAGATGGAAGCAAGTGGCGTAAAGGGTACCACATATCAACTTAGAAATATGATTGTAAATGGCGGATTTGAGGATGGGGTATATTCATGGAAAAAATACATGATACCAATTGAAGATAGTATACATGGAAAAATAGATTCAACAAATTCTAAGTCAGGTAGCAAAAGTATTTTAATTGACCCGAATGGTTGGCAATATCAAAGATTAACTGGTGCAATTTCTACTAATGATAAGCTTTATTTTAGTGCTCATATAAATATCAAAGAAGTTAATAGCGAAGGTTTGAGTATAGGACTTACTTATAATTCAAAAAAGGAGGAAAATACTAGTTGGGGTGTTCCTATTGAGATTTTAGAAGGTAAATATTATTATAATACTTTAACCACTGAATTTAGTAAAATAGGAGCGATTGGTAAAGTAGGGGATGATATGGAAGTATTTGTTCAGTTAGGAGCGGGAAGTACTGCTGATATTAACGCTAATGTAGATAACATCGTCGTCATCAACTTAACCAAAACCTTTGGCGCAGGGAATGAACCAAATTTAGCTTGGTGTAATGCCAATATCGAATACTTCGAAGGAACAACATCGATAACCGTATACGAAAATGAATAGAAATCTCTCTTTCGTTTCAATATGAATACGAAAGGAGATTTTTTTATGGCACGTCACAAAGTAGAAATTAGTGGCGTGAATACAGCGAGTATGAAAGTATTGAGCAGTGAAGAGACCGAAAACCTTTTCAAGAAAATGAAAGAAAACGATCCCACAGCTCGTGAAGAATTAATCGAAGGGAACTTAAAACTAGTCCTGAGCATCTTAAAACGATTCAATCATCGCAACGAGAACTTAGATGACTTATTTCAAGTAGGGTGTATAGGTCTAGTAAAAGCAATCGATAACTTCGACATTTCTCATGGTGTGAAGTTATCCACCTATGCCGTTCCCATGATCCTAGGAGAAGTAAAAAGATATTTACGAGACAACAACAGTGTTAGAGTTAGTCGCTCCTTAAAAGATCTAGCTTATAATACCCTAAAAGAAAAAGAACGACTAACTCTAGAACAAGGAAAAGAAGTCCCTCTTGAAGAAGTTGCTAAATCATTAGGCGTAAAAGATTACGAAGTCATTACCGCTTTGGATTCTATGAAAAGCCCAATCAGTATTTTTGAGCCAATTTATAATGACGGTGGTGACACAATTTATCTCTGTGATCAAATCGAAGATAAGAAAGTTGCTTCTGCCGATCTAGATATTAACTTAGCACTAGATCATGCCATCAACGATCTAGAGGAACGAGAAAGGTACATCATTGACGAGCGTTACATCATGGGCAAAACGCAAATGGAAATTGCAACTGAACTTGGGATTAGTCAAGCGCAAATTTCTAGATTAGAAAAAAACGCTATTAATACCCTGAAAAAAGTGCTAAAATAAAAACATCAAATAGGTTGAAGTAGGTGAGATGAATGGACGAAGCATGGGATAAAATGACGAACAAAATCTGGAATATAGATGGGATACCTAAAACCACCTGGCAAGATTATTCTCTAGAAGAAATTAATCAACTTCCTGACGGAAAAGTAGAAGTCTTAACCCTTTATTATCAAGCCCAAGAAGAACTAGCTACCGATCCTGTTGGAAGACAAGTCATCAAAGCTAAGTCAGGCTCATCGATTAGAGAAATCTATACTATGATTCAAAAGTGGAAACTAGAAAAGAGTGCCTACTATTTATTTCCCTATAATCATGTAATTAATTTTTATCCATCAATAAAGGAAAAAAGGTGTGCCAAAGAGACAACTTGTGCCTTCTCAAGTGGTAGAATAAAAAAAGGAGAGCTGTACTGTTATTATCGGCCATTACTTCATGATCTCACTTCAGGGAAACGCTACGTATTAAAAAGAGCGCTGAAAGTAGAGCTTGCCTATATAGATTTTTTACCAACCACAACAAGTGAATTCGATCTATTTAGCGAAAAAGTAGAACACTACTGGAATTACCCAACAGATACCTTAGACTATGAAAGAATCAATTACAATGTCAAAGGTAGCCTCGCCCTCCAACTACTAAAAAGCCGATAAAGAGACATGAACAAAGTCTCTTTTTCATATACTTTGTTAGGTGGTAATATGAGATTATCAGATTTACAAAGTAAAGATATTGTCAATATTACTGATGGTAGAAATGTAGGAAATATTATCGATGTAAAAATAGATGAAGAAACAGGCAATATCGTATCTTTTATCATCGAACCAAATAAAAATTTTTTTCATTTTTTTAATCGTAACAACAATGTAGATACAGAGATTAAATGGCACAGTATTACCAAAATTGGCGAAGATGTAATCTTAGTGAAGATTGGATTACCGTAAAAACAAAGACAATCTGTCCTAGACGTGTTATAATAATCAAGACGAAAAACTTTGAGTCATAAAATAAAGATCAAAAAAATAAAACAAAAAGAAAAACAAAAGGATAGGATAGATATGAAAGTAAAGAAAGAATTACTTGCCCCAGCTGGCAATTTTGAAGCCTTGAAGCAGGCAATTCATAATGGTTGTGACGCTGTTTATCTAGGTGGAAAAAAATTTGGAGCAAGATCATTTGCTCCTAACTTTGATGAAGAAGAATTAAAAGAAGCAATTTCCTATTGTCATCTATATGGAGTAAAAATTTATATTACTGTAAATACATTAATCTACGAACAAGAAGTGGAAGAAGCTTTAAACTATGTTGAATTTCTTCATCAAAATGGGGTAGATGCTTTGATTATGCAGGACTTAGGGCTAATTAGCGCTGTCCATGAGCGGTTTCCTAACCTAGAAATACACGCATCGACCCAGATGCATAATCATAATGGTAATCAACTTAAATTATTAAAAGAATTGGGAGTAACACGAGTAGTCTTAGCTCGAGAATTATCATTAAAAGAAATCGAAGAACTAGCCAAAATGACAGATTTAGAATTAGAAGTCTTCATACATGGCGCCCTTTGTATCTGTTATTCCGGCGAGTGTTTATTTAGTAGTTTGTTACTAGATCGAAGTGGAAATAGGGGAAGTTGCGCAGGAATTTGTCGTTTACCATTTTCCTTATATGAAGAAGATACAAAAATTCCTACTTCAGGAAAATATCTTTTAAGTCCCAAAGAATTAAACGAACTAGATAATATGGAAAAACTAATGGCTTCTCCGATTACCAGTTTTAAAATTGAAGGCAGGATGAAAAGTCCGACTACAATCGGATACATCACAAAACTTTATCGTAAACTGATGGACAAAATAGAAAACCATGAGAAACCTTACCTTACTCAGGAAGAAAATAAAAACTTATATACTTTATTTAACCGAGAATTTACTAAGGGCTATCTTTTAGAAGAAGAAGATAAAGAGTTAATGAATATTAAGAGCCCTAATCATCATGGTATTTTACTTGGACAAGTTCTTTCTGTAACGAAAAAAAGAATCAAAATAAAATTAGAAGAAGACTTAAATCAAGAAGATGGTATTCGTTTTCTACCAGAAAATAAAGGCATGATTGTAAACTACATTTATAATCAAAAAGGGTTATGGCAACATCACGCCTCATCTGGAAGCATCGTTGAAATTGATAATAAAGTTGGCCTAGAAAAAGCTGGAGGAACAGTTCGAAAGACAATTAACCACCAACTAGAAGAAGAGTTAAGTCATTATCCATTAAAGAAAATTCCTGTTACTTTGACGGTTCATGCTTCAAAAGAAACGGGACAATTAAAGGTAAGTCTATTTGACGAAGAAAATTTAGTAGAAATAGAGAAAAAAGTGGTCGAAGAAGCAACCAAAACGCCAACTTCAGAAGAACGCATTGTAGAACAATTAATAAAAACAGGTTCTACACCTTTTACAGTTGCCAAGATCAATCGTCAAATTGATGATGATATCTTTATCCCAATCAAAGAACTAAATGAAATTAGGCGTAGCCTTACTGCTCAATTAGAAGAATGTCGCAGGAACAAAAAGAAACCAGTCATGATAAAAGAGGCCAAAACCACTGTACCCCTAGAGATCAAACCTCTCTCACCACGACTTAGTGCTTTGGTTAGAACTGAAGAACAGCTACAAGTTTGCTTGGAAGAAAACATTTCTACTATCTATGTTACTGATGAAGCTTTATACCAAAGGTATTGTCATCTTCCTCATGTATATTTACGGTTGAGTAGATTAAACCCAATTTTTCCTTCATCTAACCCTGAACGTATTCTAATAGGGGAAATAGGCTCTATGATATCGGCTAGAAAAAATCAGATTACTTCCATCGTTGGCGACTATTTCCTAAATGTAACAAACACAAAAACGATCCTCTATTTACTTCAACAAGGCCTAGAGCGAGTCACCTTATCTATCGAATGTAAAGATGAAGATATTGAGGCAATTACTAAGACAAATATAGATACTAATCAATTAGAAGTCATTGTCTACGGTAAAGTAGAAGCCATGATCATGAAGTATCATCCTATTTCCTATTTAGGAGTTACCTCAATTAAACAATCCCCTGATGCGAAAAGATATTATTTAGTAGATCGCAATCACGAAAAATATCCTTTAATCGAAGAAGAAAATTGTACCCATCTATTCTACTATAAACCAATAGAACGTAGTATTGAGAATCTATATGAAAGAAAAATTAGAAATTTTCGTCTCGAATTTTTTGACGAAAGCGCAACGCTAACTCGTAATATCATAAAAAAATACCAAAATCGTCTTATCAAATTAAGTCAAGTATGATAAAATAAATTCATAAGGATAGGTGAAATTATGAAAAGAAAAAGTCAAAAAAAGAATAGTAACCAAAAAAACTATGTCGGTGGCTACATCAAAATCATTTTAATTTTCGCTGTAACCATATTCGCAATTCTCCTACTTAGAAATTGGTATTTAAGTGATATCAATTATCAGTTGAACACGCCGATTATTGGTAATGTATTAGTGAGAGAAATCAATACTGAAGAGGTATATAACTATATCAGAGAAAATGAGAATGCGATTCTCTATGTTGGAGTTGTCAATGATTCTAACTGCCGGAAATTTGAAGAAGATTTCCAAGAAGTAGTAAAAGAAAGACATCTAGAAAACAGTATTACCTATCTAAATCTAACTAAAGAGTCAAACGTAACCAAGTTTATTAAAGAGTTTAACAAATTCTATGATACCGATCTTCTTGGCTATCCTTCGTTAATTGTCTTTGAAAATGGTAAAGTAATTGAGGCTTTAACCGTTAGTACCGGAGGAACTTTATCAACAGAAAAAGCAGTTGAATTTCTCGATAAATATCAAGATGTTGTAGTGGATGTGAATTAAAATGCTTCATGTTGTTTTATATGAGCCAGAAATACCGACTAATACAGGAAATATTATGCGTACGTGTGTCGCAACGGGTACAAAGTTACATTTGATTAAACCTTTAGGATTTCAATTAGATGATGCTCATCTAAAACGCTCTGGAGTTAACTATATCGATAAATTAGATTACCAAGTTTATGAAAACTTTACCGAGTTTAAAGAAAAAAATAAAGGGGATTATTACTATTTTACCCGCTATGGGCATAAACCACATACTAGTTTTGATTATTCTGACCAAGAAAAGGAAATTTATTTAATCTTTGGTAAAGAATCAACAGGAATTCCCAAAGAACTATTAAGAACCGATTTAGAACATTGTATGAGAATTCCGATGACCGCTAATGTCAGAGCATTAAATCTATCGAATTGCGTAGCGATATGTGTATATGAAGTATTAAGACAGCAAAATTTTAGAGATTTATTATGGGATGAACCTTTTGATGAACACCATAAAGGAAGCGACTTTCTAGAACGAGAAAAATAGAACAAAGAGCTAAACAATTAGCTCTTTTTTAGGAGAAGTTTATGAGAAAAAAGTTTTTCCACTTGCCAACCAAATATGCTTATCTATATTTTTTTATTCCTATCGCTTTATCGATTATTGTGAGTACAGATTATGATAATGATATTTGGTTTTTACTTAACCAAGGACGATATGTAGTAACACAGGGTATCCCTTATATAGAGCCTTTTACAATTCATGAAGGTTTAGACTTTGTGATGCAACAACATCTAGCGGCTACTATTTTTTATGAAGTATATCATTTATTAGGAGCATTTGGATTATCCCTATTACTGATTGGTGTTAATCTATTAATTTTATTTTTTCTATACAAGATAGCTCTAGTAATGAGTGATAATCGAAAACCCCTATCTATATTCTTTGCGGTAGGAGTAAATATTTTATTATTAATGAATTTTATTCGTACCAGACCGCAGATTTTTACCTATTTATTATTATGTATCTTACTATATCTGCTAGAAAAATATCAAAAAGAAGGAAAAATCAAATACTTATTTTTACTCCCACTTTTATCCTTATTAGAAATCAATCTACATGCTTCTATGTGGCTGATGCTACTTTTATTTATGCTACCATATATTGTAGAAAATACCGTTTCCTATTTTCGCTCACCCCAAAAAATAAGAGTGAAAGTAACACCACTTTGGATTAGTCTCTTATTTATGATTGTTTTTGCCTTTGTTAACCCTTATGGATTAGATGCCATCACATATATTTTTACCTCGTATGGAAATAATGAGATTAATCATCTCATTTTCGAAATGCAATATCCAGATATTACTACGAATGCAGGAATGATTGTTTATGGAGCGATTCTTCTTGTGTTTTTGACCTATATGTTTTTAAAAAAAACAAAACTAAAAATTCGTCATTTCTGTCTATTGTTGGGGACTACTTATTTAGCTCTTACTTCTTATAAAAGCTTTGCCTTCTTTATCCTTGGTGGAATATTCCCATTAGTTGCCTATTTAAAAGAATACTTTTCTAAAAAACAACCACTTACTCTCAATTCGCCATTATATAGAAAAGCTTTACTTTTACTTAGTATAATTACAATACTACCGAGTTTTTTCTTATCCTACCATCTAACTAATCCGTTAGAAAAAGTTTTCGATTACCTAAATGATTGTTCAGAAGAAGTAGTCCTCTATACCGGATTTATGGAAGGAGGGTACAGTGAGTATCGAGGAATAAAGTCTTATATTGATCCACGTGCAGAAGTGTTTCTAAAAGCCAATAATCATCAAAAAGATATTTTTCAAGAATACTATGCCCTACAGGCGACTGGTCAATTAACTCCAGAAGAATTTTTAAAAAGATATTCATTTACCCATCTTCTAGTCAATCAAAAAGATGATTTGTATCCATATTTACAAAGTCATCCCCAAAACTATAGTCTTGTCTTTGAAGATAAGAACTATAAACTATATCAAACAAATAAAGAGTAGAACAATTTATCCGTTCTACTCTTCTTCATCAATAAATCCACTAGCTTTAAACTTAGAAATAATTTTATCCCGTTTTACTGAGCCAACAATTCTTGCTGCTGTAGTTTCTTCCTCGCCATCTATATAAAAGATAACAGTTGGAGTTGCTGATACACCAAGTTCATCATATTGATCAGCAGTCAATTTATCAATATTGATGTATTTTACTTCGATTTGGTAACTAGAAGCAACATCTTTTAACTTAGGTCGAAACTCTTTACACGCCGTACAATCATCACTCATTACTTCCAAAATAAAAGATTCTTTATCTTCGATTAGTTTTTTATAATCGTCATAAGTAATTTCATTCAAATAGCTCTTAGAACATCCACTTACCAGTAAAACTAAAATTACCGCGAATAAGCAGGCTAATTTTTTCATATTTCTTCACCCATAAGTAGTATATCATAAAAGAAAGAAAAAATCTTTTAATTTTATAAAAAATAGGGTATAATGATTTAAGAATAGGATCATAGGAGGGATGAAGAGTGATATTAAGAAAACCTTATGCATTCCTAATTAAAAACTTTAAAAAGATCAATATCATATTATTAATTCTTACCATCTTTATCTATATTCGCAACCTATCAGCTTATGGATTTGTACGAGATTATGTAAATTCAGCAATTTATAATGAACTAATTGATTCGATTGATAATTACATCAATGTACTAAGTATTCTTCCTTTGGTTTTAACGATGGCATCAAGTGCAATACTAGTTTATCTATTGCGTTATAAAAACAAACCATATTTTACCTATGTATTCATTTTAATTGCCAATCTATATACCTTGATTATATTTTTTTATACTGCACATTATTTTACGTATAATACCAATATTTTCGATGTGGCGGCAGCAAGAATAGTACGTGACCTACTCTTTATTTCTACTTTGCCATACTACCTTATAATGGTATTCTTAACGATTCGATCAATCGGATTAGATTTAAAAAAATTTGGCTTTAATGAAGATAAAGAAATTGCTGAAATCAGTGAAGAAGATAGAGAAGAAGTAGAAGTAGAATTTAATATTAATCGTGACTATTATATTAGAAAAATAAAAGGATTATTTCGACATTTTAAATATTTTTTCTTAGAACATAAATTTTCTCTTACTGGTATCATAGTAATTATCACTTTAGTAGCTGGATATAATATTTACCATTATGTGTATGTTGATCACAAAATTTATGGAATGAATGAAGCTATTGATTCTAATGATTATTTATTAACGGTAAATAATACGTATTTAACTGATAAAGATTTTGCAGGTAATATCATTTCTAAAGATGGGCAATACTATGTTATTTTGGATATTACAGTAGAAAATTCCTTGAAATCTAGTCGTAGTTTTGACAGCGAAAAATTCTATTTATTTGTAGATAATCGTTACTATTTGCCAACAACGAAGTATAATCAGAACTTTGTAGATATTGGAAATTTATATGAAAAGGGGGAAATATTAAAAGGAAATGAAACAGAGAATTACCTTCTTGTTTACGAAATTGATAAACCGGAAGAAGAGGCTAATTTCTTATTAGCTTATCAAGATTTATTATCTAAAGACAAGAAAGTAATTAAGATTAAAATTGAAATCCGTGATATTAGTACATTTAAGATAAAAGACAATAAAAAAATAAATGAAGAGATAACGGTTCCGATTAATTTGGAAGAAGAGAAGATATTCAGTTTTGATGAATATGTGGTAGCAGATACTATGATGTATACTTACGAAAAATGTTATGTTTTAAATTGTCCAATCTATGAAGGAACTCTAACTGCTCCAACTAATCGAACAATTCTAAGACTAAGAGGAGATTTTGGAGAAGACAATGTAACCGCTTTTATTCAATTTTTACAAAAATACGGGAAATTGAGTTATCGAATTAATGGTGAAGAAAAAGAAGAGGATATTACTGTATACATGGATCGAAGCTATCGAGGAAAGTATATCTATATCAATGCACCTAGTGAAATAAAAAATGCAGAAATAATTAATTTATATTTTACAGTAAGAACATATCAATATTATTATCAGATAAAAGGGGAAGAATAAAATGAAAAAAGCCTTGGAAAAAAAAGAATTAAAAAGATTACTAATTATAGCGGGAATAGGGGTCATCTTAATTCTAATCGGTATTCTATCTTGGCAATTCTATTTCTCAAAAATCTATATTTTTCATGAACAAGAAAATATATTTCTAGATGAAGTGAAAAAATATTATGAAATTAATCCAAGAAGATTACCAAAAGAGTTAGAAACGAGAGAAATAACTCTTCAAGATCTTTATGATGATGGTAAACTAGAAGCATTATATGTACCTAAGACAGATAAAATGTGTGATACAAACAGTTGGGTAAGAGTTTACCATAATGAAAAAGGGGAATATGAATATTATGTTTATTTAAAGTGCGGTAAATACGAGTCTAAAGTAGATAGTGAAGGGCCAGAGATCGAATTAGAAGGAGAGGAAAGCGTAATTGTCAATGTAGGGGAAGAATATGTTGATCCGGGTGTAAAAAGAGTTTATGACAAAGAAGATGGTGAGATCGATATATCTCAAGTACAAATAGATGATTCTTCGTTAAATACAAATGAAGTAGGAAGTTACAAAATTACTTACCGAGTAAGTGATAAATTGAAAAATGAGACGACAGTAACTAGAACAGTAAATGTAGTGGCAAAATTGTATACTGTAGCTAGAAATAATACCGATGAAAGCACTTATTATCGAGGACGAGAGGCCAACAATTATGTTCAATTTTCTGGAATGATCTGGAGAATTGTGAAAGTGAATGAGGACAATAGTGTTAAAGTGGTTTTAGATAGTAATGCGGGTAATGTAATATGGGGAAAAGAAGGAGTAAGCTATCAAGATTCTAATGTTTATAAATGGTTAAATGAATATTTTTATAGTCATTTAACCAATCCAGAAAAATATATTGTTCAAGATGCCACGTGGTGTAGTTCTAAAATTGAAAGTAAGGAAAATATTCCTGCCGAATGTAATGGTACACCAGTAACCGCGCCTGTAGGATTACTTACCATGTATGAATTTCAGAATACTATGTTAGAGGGGGCTAGTTATGCTAAAAGTTCCGCTTGGTTATTAGATACTTATGCTGAGGATATAATATGGTATGTATTTAGTAGCGGGAGTGAGCCGTTAACTATGGATTTTTCAACATCAATATTAGGAGTAAAGCCAGTTATCAATTTAAAAGATAGCCTTTATGTAGTAAAAGGCAACGGTACAGCGGAAAATCCGTATAAACTAAATGATTATAATTATGGAAAAGAAAATGAAACAATTAATTCTAGATTAGACGGAGAGTATTTCAATTATTCTGGTTATGTGTTTAGGAAAGCAGGAGAAGACAAAAATGGAAATGTTAAAATGATAATGGCAGGAATAATGCGAGAAAGTGGTACGGCTAATCCTCTGAAAGTAGCATATAGTGTTCAAGATAAAAAATTTAACGTGAACGAAGAGGGAAATGTCGGATATATTTTAAACAACGATATTTTACTTTATATTAATGATAAATATTTAGTAAAACACGAATTTGAAGTGCCAATCTATGAAGCGGGTAAGAATTATAATGAATTAGAAAAATACACAGTTAATGCCTATATATCATTACCTGCTAGTTATGAGCTGTTTTCAACGGATAGTAGTTTTTATCGTAGCAATGCCAACTATCTATTAGCAGATTACGTTGGCGAAGATATAATGTTTATTAATCCGGGAAATAGTATACCATTTATTATGGATCAAGCTGTCTGGGAGAATAACGGAGTGAAAGCGGTTATTTACTTAAAAGGTGATGCCAAGATTTCATCAGGAAATGGAACCGCCAATAGCCCATATTTTATAAAATAAATAAGGAGAAGTTAAAATGAAGCCAAAAAAGAAAAAAAATAAAAATAAAAGAAATAGTCTTGTTATACTTGGAATAGCAGTAATTGTGTTGTTAGGTATAATGATACTAGTATTTTCATTTAATGAAAATCAAAAAAACAATACAGAATATTATCACCCAGAATCACGTTATGAAAAAGCTACATCAACAATTATTGAAGGAACAGTAACTAAAGGATGGATCAAAGTACAAGGCACAAATATTGACTATCCTGTAGTAGTTGAAAATGAAACTATTAAAGGAGTTAAAGAGTATGCTTGGGTATCAAGCGAGTATTACGATGGTGAAACACGTATGGCAATCTATGGGCATAATATCCAAAATGTATCTTATAAGCCATTAATTACTGACCAAAAACATAAAAGATTTGAACAACTAATGTCATTTGTTTATGAGGATTTTGCAAAAGAAAACCTTTATGTTCAATATAGTCATGATGGTGTAGATGAATTGTATAAAATTTATGCTGTTGGTTTTTATAATTATGAAGATGATCGCGGATATTCTTATGATTATATTATGCAGGCTGAGGAGTTGACTAATTATATAAAAAATGTCAAGACAAATAGTATTTATAATTATGATGTCGATGTAAATAATACCGATGAACTTCTATCTTTAATTACTTGTACTAGATTTTTTGGTGTTAATAATTTAACAACTTTTAAAATTGATGCGAGAAAAGTAAGAGACGATGAAAAAATAGAAAAATATTCTGTGCAAAAGAATACAAATTATGATATACTAGGACTAGAATAGGAGTGTGTTAAAATGCCTGAAACAAAAAAAATAAAAAGACTATCCTTGTTTCTGTTCTTATTTTCCTTGTTTTCCTTACTTTCCTGTGAAACTGTCTCAGCGCGGGTATTAGGAATAGTAAATGGAAAAATTTTTCAAGTGACGAGCAAAGGAGTAAACGTTCAGCAAGCTGATTTAATCGGTATTACTTATCAACAATTTGTAAGTGGCTGTGCTCAATTTCTTCCTACTTTTCAAGAAAGTCCTGATTCCACAGTGCCTGTTAGTAAGAAATATTGTGCACCTGGATATGAGTTTACCACATCTGGTTTTACCGGAAAAGGTGGGGTGTTTGATCCAGTTAAGGGCGAGGTTCTTTCTTGTCCAGACGCAGATAATATTAGTGAAGACGAGGTTGAAGCAATAACCAAAAGTTTAGAAATGCAAAATATTGGACCAAATCAATTCAGAGTAAATTTTACTTTTGACACGTCAAAATATGAAATGCGTCTGTTAAAAAAGACGGTAGAAACAGATCAAAATGGTACAACTATATATTCGTTTGATACTACTGGTAATCCTGGTACATATACTGTAATCAATGGTACTTCTTTCGTCGTAACAGTAAATCCTGATGAAGAAGGAAGTAATACTTTTTATGTAGAATTTTATTCAAAAACAGGTTTATGTCAAGGTCAATATCTTGCCTATGTACGTGATTTTACTCCCACTTACTATGCTAATCCTGTTTTGAATTATACTTACGATGATGGTACCAATATTTGCAAAAAGTTAAAAGACGATTATCAAGGTGATGTAATTTCAACAGGTAAAGTTCCTTATTGCTTTCAAAATTATGTAAATTTTGGTGAAACCTACCCTACCAAAGAAGAGATTATTTCTCAAGTTTCCGAAGTACAACAACTCAAAAAAATAGCTAACTCAGTAACAAGTAGCGATATTGTAAGAAAATGTAGTTTTCTAAGCCCAGAAACTAGTAAAAATACTACGACAACGACTAGTGAAAGTGGAGAAGCGGCAGACAAAAATAGTTATAAAACAACCACAACTGGTATTCTGACAGAAACCCAAAATAATAAATGGTTTCAGGCTCAATGTACTGAATACTTAGAAATTTACTATGATGACCCAAAAGCTGTAAATGCCGGAGCAGGATTCTCGTATACGACGATCCTAAAAATAAAAAGGGAATGTCAACCGCTTCAAATTGCGACCCCTAGAAAAAAACCAAAATGCGCCTATGAGCCATCCTGTTGGGGCGTGCACCATAACGGTGATAAAGTTGCTGGTCCGAATGAAGAGTTTGACAGTTGCGTTAATAGCTGTGATGGTGGAAAATATACACAATCATGTATTGACAGTTGTTACCAAAAAGTTTATGGAGATGAGGAGCCAAAAACTTTAACTTACACAGATAAATTTTCTTCAGTAGGTATGGTAAATTATAGTCAAAAGGGTATTGTTAGAACAAGATTAGCACCTGCCAATATTCCTAATTGTAGACCTGGCGTTTCTACTGTTCGTAACGGTAAAGTGCTTTCTTCTTGCCAAATGGTAGTTGATAATACAGATTGTACAGTATATATAAATGGTGTAGAACAATGTCCATTAGAACATGGTGGACTGGTTCAATTTGCTAGTAGTTGTAATGGCGCTGATGTTTGCTATGAAGTATATGCTAGCAGTCCAGACTGTTCAATTGATCCAGAAAAGGAATATTATGAAGATCTTCAAGAGGCTAAGAATGAATTGAATTCAGTTATGAATTTAATTACTAAGGTTGATGAGTATGAAGATGAAACAATTTATACTGGTGTATATGATCATTACACTAATAAACAGGTAGATTTGCCTACTTATAAAACAATAGAGGTTAGTGATCCAGAGTATAGTAGGATTGAAGAAAGAAAAATTGCCAATACTACCCAAGTGGATTCTAGAGGGTATACAATAACAGAAGAAGATTTGAAATATACTTTTATGTTTTCCACAATTGTTCGTACCGAAACAATCGAGTTAACACAAGCTTATATTTCAAAGTCTACTAATCAGGACGGAACAACAGGTAGTGTTTATCGTGATGATAAATTAGATTGTGAAGATAAGGATAAAAATAACTTACTCTGTTTAGATTATTATGACGGTGGAAACAAATGGTATACAAGTTTATTTGCCCCAGAAGTAAATAATTGGAGTAATTGGCCGGCTTATAATAGTAATCAGACAGATTATACGATCAGTAATTATGATGAAAACATTGATGTAAAACTTCAAAAACTAGGAAGTTGGAGTCAATGGAATGTAGATATTGATTGTATCTACGGTTTATACAATAATTTCTATAAATGTGCGAATGGACAGCCGTTAGTTTGTAATGAAGAAGATGTCTGCACTTGCGGAATCCAATATATCTTTAGAGAAATTAATTTAGACGATGCTTTCCCTAATGAACGTGATCCAAGATGGAATTGGCAAGGAACAATTACGAATACTAATCAAACAACTGGTGCAGCCCGTACAGAAGATACATCCCTTCTTAATTATCGAATCGATCCAGATAGCTTAATTGATGAGATTGAATCAAAGGGAGAGACCATCTACGATGTTACTTCAAGTTCTGCCGAGGTAGATTATGAATTTGTTCTAACTCGTGAAAACTTACGGAATATCAGAAATTATAATAAAAATGTAGAGGACTTTAATCAAGACGGAAGCAACAATTATCTGGATTATGATCAAGAATGTTATAATCAAACTGTAAATGGTAAAACGAGAAAAGTATGTACCAGTAGATTTTTAGATAATGCAGATTATATTACTTATTCAAGCCGATCTGCTGGGTACACACCAGAAGCAAGAAGAGATTTAGCCGTTTGTAATAACGCTAGGAATTTGGAATGTTACGATGTAACATCAGGAAGTTAGGAGGTAGATAAAAATGAGTAAAGCAATGAGCTTAGTAGGAATTATCATATTAGGTGTCCTAACCTTAGCGGTTGTTAATATTGTAACTAGTTATTCATCTGGTAATGACCTGGACTACTACTTATTAAACGAAACCACTAAAGCCGCAATGATCGACTCGGTAGATCTAGGATACTACCGAGTTAGCGGTGGAATCATTCGTTGTGACAGAGAAAAGTTTCTAGAAAGTTTTGTTAGAAGATTTGCTGAAAGTGCTACTGCGGATACAGATTATAAAATCAGGATTTTAGATTTTAATGAGACACCACCTAAAGTAAGTATTCAGGTAGGGTCAGGGACAATAGCTACCTTTGCCGGTGAACAATTTGATATTGTCAACCGAATTGATGCTATCCTAGAAGTTAAATATGATGAAAATAGATTATTAGGCGAAGTAAACTAAGAATAAAGAAGGGAGATTGTAAAAAATGAATAATATAAAAACGGCGATAAGAAGATTTTTTACCAACAAAAATACGGTAACGATTATAGGAGTATTGCTTGGTATAGTTATTTTGTATGTTGGTTATAATTATCGTATTAATTCGCAAATTAATCCAACCTCAGTTCCATATGCTACCCAAAGAATTCAACCAAAAACCAAAATTACTAGTGAAATGATTGGAACAATAGAGGTACCTCCAGCTATGTTAAAAGGAGATCCTATTATGGATTCTTCACAAATCGTTGGGCGTTATGCCAATGCGGATACGGTAATTCCGCAAGGAAGTTTGTTCTATAAGGGAAGTGTGGTAGAAAAGGATGAATTACCAGATTCAATTATCTATGATTATCCTGATGGCTACGTTTTAGTTAATATGTCAGTAAATACAACTAACACTTATGGTAATAAAATTTATCCTGGAAATTATATCGATATATACTTAAAAATTGTAAAACAAGATTACGTGACTGATGCAGCTGGAAATACAACAACACAACAAACTGAAGATAAAATAATGATTGGTAAGTTACTAGAAAATGTTAAAGTAATCGACGTTTTAGATGCGAATGGAGCATCCGTATTCGAAGATCTAGAAGATATTAAAACACCTGCCCAAATTATCTTTGCAGTTCCAGAGGAATATCACATTTTATTAAGAAAAACAATGTACTTAAGAACATATGAAGCAACATTAATTCCAGTTCCAACAAACGAAGGGGAAAAGAAAAATCCTGGCGAAGTTGCGATCGCCAATAACGAATTAAAGGATTTCATTAACCAAATTACCGTTTGGACCGAAGATAATAGTGGAAATATTACCAATACTACAGAATAAAAAGGATATTTGGAATAGGGAAACCTATTCCAAATCTTCTAGTAAAGGAGAAGGCTATGAGAGAAAATTTATTCGAACAACTAGAATTTGGTGCATTCCGTCAATTTATTGAAAATGACGATATCACAGATATTTCTTATACCAATAATGGACAAATTTGGGTCAGATCGCTTACCCAAGGGTCATATCGTGTTGAAAATCATTCAATTACTAATGCAGATGTAGAAAAACTAGCCTTCCAATGTTCCAATGTAATGGGAACGACATTTAATAACGCCAGTCCGTTTCTAGATGCCGAAAGTCCAGAGCTACGTATGAACTTTGTTCATGAATCAATTGCTACTAATGGAATAGCACTAGTTATTCGTAAAACACCAGCTAAAATTAGATTAAAAGAAGAAACCTTATTGAAAGAGGATTATATTACCAAAGATATTCACGATTTTTTAATCCAATGCGTTCATGGACATTGTAATATTATGGTTTGTGGAGAGACTGGTTCCGGAAAAACAGAATTTGTTAAATACTTAGCCTCCCATACCAAGGAAAATGAAAAGATAATTACCATTGAGGATACATTGGAGTTGCATTTGGATAAGATTTATCCAACGCGGGATATTGTAGCAATGAAGACCAATAATATTGCTTCATATAGTGATGTATTAGTTACATGTATGAGGCAGAATCCCAAATGGATTTTACTTTCCGAAGTACGTAGTGCTGAAGCAGTAAGTGCAGTTCGAAATTCCATTTCGTCAGGGCACAATATTTTGTCGACCATTCACTCAGATAAAGCATCAGCTATACCACATCGTATGTATTCCTTAATGGAAAGTCAATTGGATGTTGATCAGTTTCTAAATACTATTTATCGCTATGTTCAACTTGGTGTACATATTAAGGCATACTATAGTAAGAAATATGGAAAATTTCATCGTGAAATAGATGAGATTACGGAGTTTTATATCGATGAGGAAACCAATAAACCAATTTACCGTGTTCTTTATCAGAAAACGATGGGGGGCAAGATTACTAAGGTAAAACCAAGTGAACATCTAATTAATTATTTGCTTGCTCAAAATATCGATGTAGAAAATATAAGATTTGATGATGAAGATCAGGATAATGGGTTGTCTTTTGAAGAAGCGATGGGAGATAGTCAAGAAAACAAAGCAACAGTGAATTTAACGAAAGAAGAAGCGCCAACTCTAGGTGGATCAACTTTATCTGATCACTCAAACGTACAAACTGTTTCTAATCCAGCAAACGAAGTTGCTCACACTACACTAGTACAATCGGATTCTAAAATAGAAACCGTAAATTCTTTACCAACACCAGAATCAAAAGCAACTTCATCAATCCCAAATGTAAATCCAGGTGTAGATACAATTTCAAAACTAGCTGATCCAATTCCCAATGTGACTCCTAATTTAGTTCCCCCGTTAAATGACGGTATGGCAACAGGAATGGGACCACAAATTATTGATTTTGGGTCGATTTCAAATAATAATCAATCTGATAATGGAACATTGAGCTAAAAGGTGGTGAAAATATGGAATTAATCATTCTTCTTATTATAGCGATATTTGTTATGTTATATCGTTCTTATAAGGGTCAAAATGTCTATAAGTTTATGACTGAACAAGCAGCTGTAGTTTACGATAAATTTGCCCCCTATTCTTTTAAAGTAGTGCGAGAAAAAACGAAAGAATTAGGACAGGAATACACTGTTAAACAATATGCAATTCAGATTGCGACTTTTGCTATTTTTACTGCAGTAATTACATATATGTATTTTTACAATGTTTTGATCTCCATTATCTATGTAATTTTGGCAGTATCTGTGATCCCATATCTTGCTTTCTTGCGCTGTAAAAGAGTATATAGTGAATATATCTTTGAACAGGTTCAAATTTATACAACCAATACAATTATGGAATTTGCAACTACACAGAGTTTTGTAAAAGCCTTAGAAGGTGTCGTTGCTTCAGGCGTATTAGAAGAGCCAGTCTTAAGTGATGTAAACATGATGATTTCTCTTGCTTATCAAAATGGTTCTATTGATGAGTCCATTGAATTTATGTCTAGTAAATATCCATACTATATCGTAAAAAATATGCACCAACTGTTTTTACAGATTACGAAAGAAGGCGCTAAGGATTCAGGAGAATCATTAGAAAATATGCAATTAGATATCGATATGCTAGTAGAGAGTGTTTACCGTGATAGGATGGATAGGGCAACTTTCCATAAGAGTTTCTTAAAATATGGAGTTATGCTATACTTATTGGTCATGCTAGTTCAATACTTATTAGGTAGGGATACTTATATATCGATTTTATCTAATCCGTTTATGGTAGTTATCTTACATGCGGTACTGCTAGTCAATAGTTATTTTCTCCTCAAAGGTGAAAAATATTATAACGAGAATGTAGGTGCTGAATAATATGGAAGTGGTTCTATGTGGAGTGATTGTTTTAGCTGTATTACTATATAATAATGTCGTAGATGGTAAAAAATTTTTTAAGGACAATGAAGCGGCTCTAGGGATGTTAAAAGAAGACGATTTTGACTTCTTGGTGGCTGCTAAATACGGAGATAAAGTAGATGCTAATGTTTTGTACAATAAACGATTAAAAGAAGGATTTATCGCTATTGTTGCTTTCTTAGTTATCTTTTTATCTGAATTAAATACGATAAATATTGTATTATCGATTGTAGTAGGATACTTAGTATTTAAATCACGCTATAATTCATTAAAAAAATATTATAAAAAACATTTACATGATATTGACGTGATGTTGCCATATTATTTAAAGGGATTAGAAATTCTAGTTCAACATTATACGGTACCAGTTGCTATTGCTAAATCGATTGAAGAAGCGCCAGATATCTTTAAACCAGGACTTAGAGAATTAATTGCTAAAATTGATGCTGGGGATTCTAGTATAGATCCTTATATGGATTTTGCTAACGAGTATCCGGTTAGAGATTCGATGCGAATGATGAGACTTTTATATCGTTTAGGACTTGGTTCTCAAGAAAGAAAACAAGAGCGTTTATTGATGTTTTCTAGAACGGTTTCTAATCTACAAGCCAAAGCGCGTGATCAAAAATATAAAGAGCGATTAAATTACATGGAGAGTCAAACCATGATTATGTTAGTAGCAACAGGTGGTGGAGTTATGGTTCTAATTTTGATTGCTATGATTTACATGTTCTCAAGTATTTAATTTAAAAATATTGGATAATGAATGTTTATATGTTATAATGATAATAAGGAGGAGATAAGGAATGAAAGAAGCAACAGGTGAATTAAATATGACAGTTGTAACGATTATTGCCATTGGTGCAATTGTAGCTTTTTTCTGGTTTATGTGGCCACAAATTAAGAATGCTATCACTGATCAATGGGATAATATTAGTAATACTGATAATGTACAAGTAGAATAAAACTAACAAAATAAAGAATAGAGTGGTGATAGTGTGAAAGATGCAATTAGTGGAGCAATGTCTCTTCAAATTATTGTAATATTTATGTTGATAGTAAATGGTTATCTTGCATTCTCTGTAAACTATACGAAGGCTTTCCGTGTAAAAAATGAAATCATTAGTATTATTGAAAAAAATGAAGGACTAATGAATGCTAATGGTGTAAATAATAATGCGGCAACTCAAATTGTGCAATATATGAAAAGTGTGAACTATCATTTGCATCATGAAGGTTATAGTACATGGTGTAAAAATAATGGTTATGAAGTATTCGAGTCAGAAATTGGTAATTTTTGCTATAAACATGAAAAAGTAGATGTTACAGGGGATACAGAGGCTACTAATAAATATCAAGGTTCCTATTATTCAATAGCCACTTTTGTCGATATGGATATTCCAATTATCAATAAACTATTACCAGTAACAGCAGGATTATTTAGAGTAGAAGGAGAGACCTCATTGATCTTCTCATCTGGAAACAACTCAGAAACCGGCGGAAGTTCAACAGGAGGAGCTATCGTAGATCCATCTTAGACAAAATAGAGAAGAAAGGTGATTTAGATGAATGTAATCATATCTAATGAAAGGCAGGCAGAGCTTGCTAATTTAGATATAGAAGTAATTAAATCCATTCATGGGGTTTTTGATGCCGATGAATTGGTTAATATGTTCAGTAATTTTTTCTATGGGAGAATGATTCTAGATTTAACAGCGTTAAAAGACTATCAAGATATTCGTAATCTCCAGAAACTTTCTATGGCGTTAGATGTAGAAAAAATTATTATTCTTTTACCAGACACCCCAGAGTGCCTAGCTCCGCAGTTTTTATCCAGATTGATCTCAATGGGAATCTATAATTTTACTACCAATTTAGATGGTGTTAACTATTTACTGACTAATCCAAATACTTATCGTGATGTTGCGCATCTCCATCAAATTGATGTTGGCGGTGGTACTGGTACTACAACACCAATTGCACCGGTTGTGACAGGTGATATGGGAGCAACTGTAATCAATAATGTAGTAAGTGGTGGTGCGTTTATTTTAGGAATTAAAAATTTAACTGATCATGCTGGGGCAACTATGTTGACCTACTTATTAAAAAAAGAATTAGAACAATTGGGAAAAAGAGTAGTTGCTATTGAAGTGGGAAGAAGAGATTTTATTTATATCAACGATAAAAGTTTAATTTCTGTAAATAAGGAAAATTTAGCCCCAGAGTTATTAAAACATCGCGATGCTGCAGTAGTTTTAGTTGATTTGAATAATGACGGAAATGTTGAACTATGTACAGACATTATTTATTTAGTAGAACCTTCTACGATAAAATTAAATAAATTGATTCGTCGTGATAGAAAAGTCTTTGAAAATTTGCGTGGTAAAAAAATAGTTTTAGCCAAGAGTCTATTAACTAATCAAGATATTACCGAATTTGAGTATGAAGCAAGAACGAAAGTGTTCTTTAACTTACCACCGCTAGATGAGAGAGCGAATAACTCTGAAGTACTAACGGATCTATTAAATCGTTTAGGAATTAGTACATATAGTGTTGGTTAAACTAGTTAATAAGGTACTCCATGTAAAAATTTGTAAATAAATATTGACTATATAAATAATTTGATATATGATTGACTTATATTAAGAGGAGGAAATACGATGTTTGATTTAGTAGAAATATTGACTTGCCCATCTGACTTGGTTCCTGTTTTTAAATTTATTAAAAATGGTGTTTACCCAATCATCCAAATAGGTATTCCTATTTTGTTAATTCTTATGGGATCTATTGACCTAGGAAAAGCTGTTATGTCGAGTGATGATAAAGAGATTAAAGGCGCAACCAGTAAATTAATTAAACGTGCGATTGCAGCTGTTGCAGTATTCTTTGTTGCAACAATTGTGTCTTTATTGATGGGATTATTCTCTAGCTCTGGTGCTACCGATTCTGATAGTGTTGGTGGAACAGAGTCATGGAAAGATTGCTGGAATAATCTAGACTAATAAAGTATATACGATAATAGCAAAATTATATTTTGTTATTATTTTTTTTATGCTATAATAATGTTAGTAAATGTGTTTGGTGGGGAATATTATGAATAAAAAAATAATAATGAATAGAATAAGTTTAATTTTATGTTTTTTTGCTTTCTTTTTTTTATTGGGAGATAGGGTAGAGGCTAAACCTACTACTTGTACATATGAGTATGACCTAAACACGGAGATTGATGGCAACTATTCTAAAATACAATTTTCTGTAAATGAAAATGATGAATTAGTATTATCAACTGGTACCAGTAGAGACTGCACGGACTCTGATTTTAATGGCACTGTAGAAGATGATGAGTGTTTTGAATCTAGTGTAAGAAACTTAACATTAAGCCAAAACGATGTAGAAGAAATTTTGGATAAAACAGGAAAGAATACTTGGATAAGTGGTCCACTTTTTAAAGGTGACCGTAATAGTGAAAAATTCCTATCGACAATGAAAAATGCATTTGGCTGGGAAAAAGAACGAGTTCATGACGTTTTAGATAATGGCTGTACCGGAACCAATTGTAATGTAAGCATTAAATTAACCTCTGAAGGATATTGCCCTAAAATATATGTTGCCCAAAACATAACTGGTACTCTTTTAACAACGATGCCAAGTTCGATTGACTGTAATGGTAGTAAAGTTTTTAGTTGGATTAGTGGTGTGACAAAACCTTTATCAATTTGTCATGGTAAAGATACAGGTGGTTATGATGCAATTGAAAATCGTCAATGTACTATAGATGAAAATGAAATTAATAGCTTAATTAATAAGGTAGTAAACGATAGTAAGATTACATCGGATATTAATGAAAAAATAGTAAATTTACAAAGACTAATTAATAAAGAATCGTTCGATCCTAGTGATTATACTGACAAAAATAAGATAGAAAGTTATTGTAATGGCCCATTAAATGCAATTGAAGATCTCATCAAAAATATTGATAGTTATAATCTAAATGCAAATGAAATTGAAAATATTCGAGCAAGTGTCAAAAACAATTATTCGAATTGTAAATTTTCATTATCCGATGAACAAGTAAACGAAAAAATTATAAATTCTTTTGACAAAAAGATTCAAGAGCTAAAACAGAAGGCAATTAATTTAAATGATGATGCAAAAGAAAAGGCCCAAAAGTGTGTAGAGGCTGCTAATGCTATTGATGACTCAGATAAAGATGATATATTGGATAATCTTAATCAAAAAAATGATCAAATAAATGATTTGATTGATAATAGCTTTGAAAAATTTAAAAATAAAATTAGTAGTATTGCTCTTGGCGATCCTTATGATGGACTAGATTGTGAAGGATTATTAGGAGATAAATTATTATCTACAATTGATAAGATTTTTGGATATGTAAAAATAGCTGCACCAATTATACTTATTGTATTAGGAAGTGTTGATTTTGGGCAAGCTGTACTATTAGATGATAAAGATGCACTAAAAAAAGCGGGAAGTAAATTTATAAAAAGAGCCATTGTATGTATTGCGATTTTCTTTGTTCCAACAATATTAAGTTATATACTTCACTATGTAGATGGTACAGGTGTCGACCCTATGTGCGGTATAAAATAGAAGGAGGTGTAATATGCTAATTTTTTTCGGTTTATCAAGAAATCTGATTACTACTGCATTGCGTGATTTTTTTGCGTTCATAGACTCTATTGCTTTTACCGTGTTTGGGTGGATATTGCAAGTTATTTTTGATATTGCTAATGCCGATATTGTTCAGGATGGTGTTTTTGATAGCTTACAAAATAGGATTTATATATTTTTAGGAATTTTCATGCTTTTTAAAGTTACTGTCTCA
The DNA here is from genome assembly GCA_944350365.1 of uncultured Bacilli bacterium. GTDB lineage: Bacteria > Bacillota_I > Bacilli_A > RF39 > UBA660 > Alloscybalousia. The sequence continues at coordinate 22,876 of CALVOU010000004.1, read as the reverse complement.
TTACTAAGTTATTTAGTAAGCCCTGACAAAATAGCGGATAAAGAAAAAGGTATGGGTAAAATGGTAACTAGAACAGTAGTGGTTTTAATTATGTTAATTGGTTTTCCCGCTGTATTTAATTTAATGCAAAGTGTACAAGAAGATTTATTAGAAGCTTTACCACGTATTATAATTGGTCGTAATACTAGTACAGAGTCGACGGGAGAAGAGATGGATGGTATATCTGATTCTGTTAGTTGGTCAGTTTTTCAACTATCTTTGGGTGAGGGAGATGCTGATCTGATGTGTCCGGATCCGAGTGATTCTAGCACATGTATTAATACCGTTGAGGGAGCTGCCAGTGTAATCAGTGATCCAGCAGATGGCAATAACTCTGAATTCAAATATCAGTATAAAATCATTATAGGAGCGGTAATTGCTATTCTTATGACGGTTTTATTAGTAGGAATTGCGATTGATGTAGCTATTCGAGCATTTAAATTATTGATATTGAGGATGATAGCACCAATTCCTATTATTAGCTATATTGATCCTAAATCATCAAAGGATGGTGCTTTTGCTTCTTGGACTAAATTGCTTATATCTACTTGGTTGGATCTTTTTATAAAATTAGGAGTCTTGTATTTGGTATTATACTTACTTGATGAGATAATTATTCAAGGCGGACTAAGTATAGGTGCTACACTTCCATTCTTTAGACGACTTGTATTAATTGTATTCTTAATTATAGGCTTGTTTTTCTTCGCTAAGCAGGCGCCTAAGTTTATCTCTAAAGCGCTTGGTATAAAAGAAGGAGGTGGCTTTGGCGTTGGCTTAGGTGGAGTACTTGCTGGCGCTGGAGCTGCAGTTGGTGGTGCAGGTTTAGTAGGGGCTTTAACGGCTGGAACACAGGCAATGAATGAAAATGCCGATGCCGCTGCCCAAGGAAAGTCTGGAACAGCTGGTTGGGGTAAAGGCAGTGATTTAGCTGCTCAACTTAGAACAGGTGACAAAAATGCTAAGGGTGGATTAGCAAATAGACTTTCTACTCGGTTGAGCGAACGAGCAACTGCAAGAGCTGGTGACGAAAGGGCAGATAAATTGGGATTGTCTGCTTCAAATGTTAAAGAATTAAAAAATGAAATGGAAGCTTATGGCACAGAGTCTCAAAGAGCACAAGATGCTTTTGCTGAATATCAAACAGGCGTACAAAGTGGAAAATATGAATACGATCCAGAAATTGCGCGAAATTTACAGCAAAATGCTAGAGCAGCTTCTCAAATATATTCTGATGCTAAAGATGCTTATGAAAAAGCAAAATCAGCTCGTGATAGTCTAGTTCCAAAAAGTACAGCAGCGGATAATTATAGTAAAAAACCAACATATCAAGCAATTAGAAATAGTGGGGGTAAAGAAAATTATAATAAAGGCATAACTACTAAAGATGAATTAAATGAAAAAATCGCTTCAAATATTCATTCTAAGCCAGAAAAATATAGATCTTATACTGGTGATGCAATAACCCCAAAAGTAAAAGAACCAAAAACGGCAGATGCACAAAATGCCACCAATACGGACAGAAATGAGAATAATCAGGGAGCGAAAACTGTAAATAGTGATGATATGTTTGATCCAGGTCATATGGATGGATAGAGAAAGGTGTGATATTAGATGAATACTTTTTTAATACCAGCCAACGTAAAAAGAGGACAGTATATATTTGGTTTGTTTAGACCAGTTGATTTAATTATATTTGGTGTTGGTATATTTGTAACATTAATTTTGGTAGCAGTAATGCCCATGGAACAAACTTGGGCGGCTGTTTTATCTGTAACTCCAGGGATAGTATGTTCCTTATTAGTAGCTCCAGTTGCATATTACCATAATATACTACAGTTAATAATTGAAATTTATACGTTTTTTACTAATAGAAGAATATATATATGGAAAGGTTGGTGTATTCTAGATGAGTCAACAGAATCAGAGTAAATGGACAGAAAATTGGATTAATATTCAATCTATCTCTAATGGGATGATTATTCTTCCTAATCAAGAAAAAGTAAGTGGTGTCAAAATCACACCTAGGAACATCTTTATCTTGGAAAGAGAAGCTCAAGACAGTATCATTACCTCATTGAAAAATTTTTATAATACAATTGATTATGAATTCTGGTTAATTGTGGCGGATAGACCTGTCGATATATCGATCTATTTATCACAACTTCAATTACTTTACCAAAATCAACAGAACCCCGCTATTCGAAAGCTTATTAATGAGGATATCCAAAAAGGAAATTTTTTCATGCACAATAATGTTGTTGATACGGAGTACTATATTTTATTTAAGGAAAAGAATTTGGAATTACTTCAAAAGAAAGTAAGAGCATTGATTAGTGGTCTAGCTCAAGCAGGGTTAATGGCTAGACAGACTAGTAATGAAGATTTAAGAATTATTTTAGATAATTTTTTAAATGGTGGTAGAACCACTACGTTTGGGACGGTGTCAGTATCATGAGTATTTTTAAGTCAGAAATAGCCCCTAAGGGAATTCATTTTAATCCAAGTGATTTTTTTATCAGTGATAAATATGCTACTATTTTGACTGTAGTTACTTATCCAAAGTATATTTATCCAGGTTACCTAACTTCTCTAACTAGCATGTCGGGTATTAAGATTGTGGCTAAACATATTCCTATGCCTATTACTGCTATGTCAAAGATGTTAAATAAGCAAATAGCGGACTTAAAAGTTAGATACCAAGAAGAAAAGGATCAAACAATAAAAGAACGAATTCGACAAGATTATGAATCCCTAGAATCATTTATTACTATGCTTGTTAGTTCGCAATCTAAAATTTTCGATTTTCAATTACATGTTATGATTACTGCTGATACTAAAGAGGATCTAGAACTTAGAAAAATTAATGTAAAAAACTATTTAGATGCAATGGAACTGCGAGGAATTTCCTTACGTTTTGAACAAGAGAAAGTTTTAAAATCAATAGTTCCGATATTTCCTTCGCAAGATGTAGAAAAAAGAATAGGTACACCTATACCTTCTCCTACTTTAGCGGCAATGTATCCTTTCATCTTTGATAGCATTAAAGATCCCGGCCTTTCTACCTTACTTGGTGTAGACTTTTCAGGCGGTGTAATACTTTTTAATCAGTTTTTATATCAAATGAAAAAAGAAAATAATCGTAACAATGCTAATTTAATCATCTTAGGTACTTCAGGTAGTGGTAAGTCGACAGCTGCCAAATTAATGTTACGTAGTCATATTAGAAATGGATATCAAATAGTTGCGATCGATCCGGAAAATGAACTTTTGGATATGACAATGACTTTTGGGGGTGAAAGCATTGACTTAGGTAAGGGTGGAGAGTATGGAATGATAAACCCTCTTCAAATTGTTGTCGATGCTGATGAGGAAGAAATTAAAGAGGGGTTAGGATATACTGTCTTAACGAGAACTTTACAGTTTTTAAAAGGTTTTATGCGTTATTATGACCCTTCTATAGAAGAAGATGTTTTGACAATGTTCAGTGAAGTCGTGCAAGATACTTACCGACGTTTTGGAATTGACTTTACAAGTGATTTCTATAACTATGGACCAAGCGATTATCCAACATTCTCTGATGTGTATGAAACAATTAAAGGAAGATTATTAGCTATGACAGAACGTACCCAAGAGAGAATGATTATGGAGAAATTAGAATTAAAAATACGTCCGTTAACTCAAGAATTAAAGTATTATTTTGATGGACACACTACTGTACAATCCGAAACGGATTTCATCGTATTTAATATTAAAGAGTTAATGAATTCTGCGGATAATATTAGAAATGCTTTATTTTTCAACATTTTAAAATATGCTTGGGGATTATGTTTGAATAAAGACGTAAATACAGTGTTAATGGTGGATGAAGCGCATGTATTATTATCTGATCAAAATTCTCTTGGAGCAGATTTTTTAGCACAAGTACAAAGACGTGCTCGTAAGTATAATACCGGTTCAATTGTAATTACTCAACAACCGAGCGATTTTGCTAATTCTAGTGTAATTACTCAAGGAAAAGCTATTTTTGATAATGCCTCTTATTATCTTGTCATGGGGCTAAAAAAGCAAGCGGCTGAAGATCTTGGCAGATTAATTGATTTGAATGATAACGAAAAAGAAAGTATTAAAAGATTTTCTCAAGGTGAAGCATTATTTGTATGTGGTAACCGCAGAATGCAAATTAATGTAATTTTAACTCCAGAAGAATTAGATTCATTTGGTTCAGGTGGAGGTTTATAGAAAAAAGGACTGGAGTAAGGTGGTGAAAATAGTATGAGTGAGGACGAAAATAATACAAAATACCATGCCAGAAGGAATGATGATTCTAATAATGAAACGAGTAGTAATAGTCAACAACCTGATTCTGGGCAAAAAGCCGCTCATACTGCGGGTAAAGCTGCCGCTACTTACTTTGGTGGGTCAGCTGGTGGAATGGCCTATGACATGGCTAGCAAAACAAAATTAGGACAAGCAATAGAAAAAAAAGCGGGAAATGCAATTAATAAAAATCCGGCTATGCGAAGAGCTTCCCAGATAGCAGATAAATCAGGAGCTTTGGATGCTGCAAATAAGGGTATGGACGTTATGAGTGGCGGAACGAAAGAAGGAATGGCATCAGGAGCTAGTGGAGGAACGACTCCTGCACCTAAAGATCCCTCAATGCAAAGAGAAGGACTAAAGAGGGAAGGTTTAGAAGATGGAGCTGATGCTCAAGCAAATTCGAAATCAAATTCATTATTTTCTGGGCTAAATGGCGATAATTCTAGCGCTAATAGTGCTGATATAGAAGGAAATAATAGTGGAAGTGCAGCAATAAGTGGAGCTATAAAAAAGAATTGGAAATTTTTGATACCAATTATAGCTTCAGTAGGTGGTTTTCTAATAATTATAGTCGTTTTTATGGCAATACTTAATGTCATTATCAGTCCAGCCCAAGCCGTAATCAATTTCTTTTCTGGAGCTTGGGATAGTTTGAAAAACTTCGTTGGCTTTAAAGATGATGAACAATGGGAATTAGAGTACTATGAGACTTTAAAAAAAGTACAAGATGAACTACTTCAAAAATATAATGTCTGTATTGATGTTAATCTAATTACTGCAACACTTACGGTAAATATGCTTAATGATGAATATCTTGAAGAAGGAATAGTATCTGAAGATTCTGATGGAGCAGAGTTAACCTACAGTCATGATTATCGAAAAATGACTAAACAAGTAGAATTACTTGCGAATATGCAGATCAAAAGAAAAGTATACTTATTAGATAAAGAATGGACAACAACTAATCCTTATACTGGAGATGAAATTAAATATTGTACTAACCCAGAAACCGAAAGCGAGGAGGTAACCCAGTTAATCACCAAAGAGGAAGATATTAAAAAAGCAGAATATAGAACTGGGTTTGCTAGCTTTTTGGATAATTGGTTAACTAAAGTTGGAAACACTATCGAAGGCGTACCAATTAGAGTAAGTGGTAGTGTAAGGGAAATTGCTCAAAATGATTTAGATGGAGGGCTGTTTCAGTGGCTTACTAAGAAGGCAAATGAGGAGAGAAATATTGCCTATTATTTATATCGACCTGCATTTACTATTCAAGAATACGATAGTGATGGAAATAAACTCGATACGCCAAAGGTAGAGTGTGACCCTAAAGTTTTAACAAGTAATACGAGCTTCGCTGAAGTGGACATCGGTGACTTGAATCATATGGATAATAACGTATACTATTGGAATTTGATGGACTCTTTTATTGGGGACTACTATGCAGAATATCTTCCTAGTGGTAGTGGTGCCCCTCAAGAAGGTACAGAAAGATACGAAAAAATAAAAGATATCATAGCAGATATTTATCTTTTATATAACGATATGGGGTCAGGTCGTAATTGTGATTTTTCTTATCGTCCTACCGTTAGTGGAAGTTGTCCAAATGGTGTTACTATAACCGGTGGAGAATATTCTGGGACATATGATTTGGAAGAATATGTAGCTGGTGTTGTTGAAGCAGAGATGGGGTATGCTGACTTTAATATTGAAGCGAAAAAAGCTTTAGCTGTCGCTGCTAGAACTTATGTTTTGAATCGTACCAACTATTGTGAAAGCACTATCGAAAACAGTTCCAATGCCCAAAATTTTACTCCTAATTATTCTGAACAATCCCTAGAAGCAGCTACGGCAACTACTGGTGAAGTTTTAACTTATAATGGGGAAATATTTTCTTCTGAATACGATTCATGGAATTGTCAAGGAAGTAATACTTGTACATATGTAAAATTACCAAATCGTGAAAGCAACGAGATTACAATTAGTGATAAATATTTATCCCGTGCCGCAGGAGGACATGGTCGTGGAATGAGTCAAATAGCGGCTGCTGATATGGCGGCATCAAGCGCAAATACGGGGAGTACATACTATAGAACTATACTATCTACCTTTTACTCAGAAGGAGTACAAATATCGGTATTAGGTGGCTCTGGAAGTAGTTTAGATCCTAGTATTGTCAATGCATCTCGAGACGAAAAGTTGAAATATTTGTTCCCAGATGGATTACCAACGTCAAAATCCGAAATGCAACGTTACCTAACAACGATTTCCATAACGGCTCCAGATGCGAATGGGGTCTATCATACCTTTAATACTCAAGTTCATAAAGAAGTAGCTAATGATGTACAAAATGCTATGCAAGAAATCATTAATGCTGGATTCCCGATTAATAGTTTTGCTTGCTATTCTTGGCGTGGAATGTCAGGAAATAGAGATGTTACTTCTCATCATAGTTACGGTGTAGCTTGTGATATCAACCCTGATCAGAACTATCAAATTAAAAATGGCCAAATTTTAGTTGGTTCATATTGGAAACCCGGTGAAGATCCATACTCTATTGCGGAAAATAGTGTAGTAGTTACTACCTTTGCTAAATATGGTTGGAGTTGGGGTGGAAGTTGGACTAGTTCAAAAGACTATATGCATTTCTCATTTACTGGATATTAGAGGAGGAAAAAGATGGAAAAGAAAAAACTATATATTTGTTTATTATTGATTTTTCTCTTAACTGGGTGTAGTGTGAATTATGATATAGAAGTTCATGATCAGACAATTAAAGTAAATGGGAAACTAGTAGAATTGGATAGGAATAAATGGGATGATATTGTCGTAGACAATGCGGCTGGTGAATCAGAAGATAACAATATTATGATCGAAGATAATGAAATAGATTATACTAAATTAACCTTTGAAGAATTTGTGAATTCTAAAACAATCGCAGCCGATGAAGCAACCCGTCGAGAGGGGTTAGAAAAATTTAAAACCAAAGAGGAATTAGGTATCACTTACAAAGAAGAATATACCTGGGAAAATACTTCTGGTTTTTCCAAAATGGCTGGAGTAAATACTTGTTATGATTACTTTACGGTTTTAAGAAATAATGAAGAGGAAACAGGAAAAGAACAGTTAATTATTTCCACATCTGCCAAAAACTATTGCTTTGATATATATCCTAATTTAGAATCAATTACAGTTAATTTAAAAACGAATCATAAAGTAGTTTCCCATAATGCAGATAAAGAAAGTAATGGGAAATATACTTGGGAGATCAACAAAAATAATGCCACCAAAAAAACAATGCAGATTATCTTAAGTGAAGATACAGTGTTTACGATGAATTGGGGATTGATCTTTGGAATTGGCAGTGCTATCCTAGTGATAGGAATAGTTTGTCTAGTGATTAAAAAGAAAAGTACAGAAGCCAATAAAATTTAGTAGGAAGAGGGTTAAAGTATGAAATTAAAATTTAAAGCTGATGCATCGGATGTGGTAATATTCATCCTGTTTGCGATATTTCTTTTATATGTGGTATGTTTGGCAGTATTAAATTTCCCCGAACTTGCCATTAACGGACGTTTTTTTGGACTTAATCCCTTTCCTGCTTTTGCACCTAGCCGTATTGTAGGAACAATCGTTTTTTATCTTCTTGCTTTAGCTGGCATTTTTATGTCTGTTTCCTCATATTTTTTTGAACGAGAAAAAGGATTTGGATTCGGTACAGAAAAAGCTTCTAAAGGCTACAGCCACTGGGCAAAAGAAAAGGAAATTAAAGAAGATAAAGGCGTAGCAAAAGTAAATCCTCGGGCTGAAACTTCTGATGTAGCGGGAGTACCATTAATTATCAAAAAAGATGAAGTATGGGTTGACAATGGTGAATATCATAACTTAGTTATCGGTGCGACTGGTAGCGGTAAAACTCAAACCGTTATCTTTCCTACGGTTGAAGTATTAGCCAAAAAACGGGAATCCATGATCATTACTGACCCTAAAGGTGAAATTTATGAACAAACTTCAAACATGTTGAGAGAAAAAGGGTATAACGTTTTGATTTTGAACTTCCGTGATCCACAGGATGGTAACTCATGGAATCCTCTTTCCTTGCCATATAGAATTTACCGTAGTGGCAATCAAGATAAAGCGATTGAGTTATTAGACGACCTAGCTGCAAACATTCTTTATGAAGAAAAATCAGGTAATGCCGATCCATTCTGGGAAAAGACTTCAGCTGACTATTTCTCTGGACTTGCTTTAGGTCTATTTGAAGATACGACCGAAGACAATGTTAATTTGAACAGTATCAGTTTAATGACTACGGTAGGAGAAGAAAAAATAGGTGGGTCAACCTTCATTAAAGAGTACTTTAACACTAAAGATCCAGCCTCTCCTGCCTATACTAATGCATCTGGTACTATCATGGCACCAAATGAAACCAAAGGTTCAATCATTTCCGTATTTAAGCAAAAAATTAAATTATTTGCTTCCCGTGAAAATTTATCAGAAATGCTTAGTCATAGCGATTTCGAACTAGAATCCATTGGAGAAAAACCAACCGTATTATTTATTGTTATTCAAGATGAAAAGAAAACTTACCATTCACTAGTTACCATTCTTTTGAAACAATGTTACGAAACGCTAATTAGTGTTGCGCAAAAAAATGGTGGAAAACTTCCTGTTAGAACCAATTTCCTACTAGATGAATTTGCGAATATGCCACCATTAAAAGATATTACGACAATGATCACCGCAGCTCGTTCTCGTCAAATTCGTTTTACAATGATCATCCAAAACTTTGCTCAACTAGATCAAGTATATGGTAAAGAAAATGCAGAAACTATTAAAGGTAACTGTGGAAATATTATTTATTTGATTACGACTGAATTAAAAGCATTAGAGGAAATTTCTAAGATGTGTGGTGAAGTTAAATCGAAGAAAGATGATAAGACAGCCTCTACTCCTTTAGTTACCATTAGTGACTTACAACGAATGAAACAATTTGAAGTAATCATCATGAGAATGCGTAAAAATCCATTTAAAACCAAATTCGTTCCTTATTATCAAATGGAATTTGGTAAAAAATATCCTAAAGCGACTTATCCGCATCGTGAAAAACAAGAGGTTCATGTCTTCGATTTACGAAAATTCGTTTTAGATAAACGTAACCAAAAGATGATGGAAGCAATGAACAATGTTGGAACAGCAGGTGGTTTACCAGGTGGAATGCCTGGAGGAATTGCTTCTGGCATGGGAGGATTTGCTGGTAGTGGAATGTTACCAGGCGGAGGATTTCCGAGTGGAATGTTTCCATCAAATAGTGGAACAGGTGTTTTCGGTGGAACAAGTGCTACCACTCAGAATCCGTTTGCACCAAGGTCTAATCCAGCTCAAGCACAGAGTAGGACTTTAAATTCTGGCTTTAATGTCGATGATTTAGTAAAGAAAATCGATGCCAAAATTGCGGAAATCGAAGCAGAAGAAAAAAGGCAAAAGGAACAACTCGCTACACAAGAAAAACAACCAGAATCGGTTACAACTTCAGCTTCAACTACTCTTGCCACCGATTCACTTGAAGAAGAAAAGAATGAAGTGTCAGGGACACAAGAAGTCACAAGCGCCTCTGTCTCTTTAGAAGAGACAACAAACAATATTCCAAGAAGTCAATCCTCTTCATTAACGGTAGAACCATCAATTACCACATCGGCAACTACAGCCACTAAAATGGATTTACCAGAACCACCTACATTTGATTTACCATCAAAACAAGAAGAAATCATTTCACCGCAACAAGAAACAAACACAATGTCAATTGAAGATTTGTTGAATCCTAGACGAGCCGTTTCAACAACACCTAAGAACAATATTCAAGATGTCGATGATTTCATTAAACAATTCCAAGAAGCACCAAAGCCACATCTTGGACATCAGCCAACCCCAGAGACAATTATTGAACCAACAACTAGCTTCAAAGAGCCACCACTATCACCAAATGCAACTTCAAATATGGGCTCAAAAGAAAACCCGATTATTCATCAAGATAAAATTCCTGAAAAAGAAATCGATGTTACCGATGACCAATTTTTTGATGATTTCTTTGATGACTAGTAATTACACAATATGATTTCTTTCACATATAATATAGTGGTGATATGATGTATGATTCTATGGATATAGGAGAAATAGATACCATTACTACGAATGAGAATTTAATTGATATTAGGGATAAATATGAATATGTATTAAGTCATATAAAAGGAGCAATTAATATTCCTTATACATATTTAATGATGATGCCTGAAAACTATTTAACCAAAGATGAAAAATATTATTTCTATTGTGATTGTGGTACTAGAAGTAGAAAATTGTGTAATTATCTAACTGAACTTGGTTATCAAGTTATAGATTTAATCGGAGGTTTCGAGCATTATCAAGAAAAAACTGAATCTAGCGATGAATAAGAGAGTAGACAAAAATCTACTCTCTTGCTCTTTTGATAAAAAAATTTTGAAATTCCTGAAAAAATGTGCTATAATGAGCAAGATGTTTATATAGGAAGTGAATTTATGAAAAAACGAAATGTTGCAATTATTGCCCATGTCGATCATGGAAAAACCACTCTAGTTGATGAAATATTAAAAACAAGTGGAATGTTTAGAGAAAATGAGGATACCTCTAATGTAACAATGGATTCTAATGCCTTAGAAAAAGAACGTGGTATTACGATTTTAGCGAAGACTACCGCAATCAATTATAAAGATTACCGAATCAATATTCTCGATACACCAGGTCATGCCGATTTTGGTGGCGAAGTAGAACGTATCATGAATATGGTTGATGGTGTTTTATTAGTTGTTGATGCTTATGAAGGGCCAATGCCACAAACTAGGTTCGTATTAAAAAAAGCCTTAGAAGCAAAAGCAAAACCTATTGTCGTAATCAATAAGGTAGATAAACCTAGTGCGAGATGTAGTAAAGTAGTCGATGAAGTATTGGATCTATTTATTGAACTTGGAGCCGACGATGATCAATTAGATTTTAAAGTAGTATACGCCAGTGCTTTAAATGGAACTTCAAGTTTGAATGAAGATATTACGACTCAAACACCAGGCTTCCATGAGTTGCTTGACCTAATCATCGAGGAAATACCAGCACCTCAAGGGGATCCTGATAAACCACTTCAGTTTCAACCGGCCTTGTTAGATTATAATGAATTTGTTGGTAGAATTGGAATTGGTCGTATCCACAATGGAAAACTCAAAGTTGGTCAGATGGTAAATTGTTGTCGCCTAGATGGTACTACCAAAACTTTCCGTGTTCAAAAATTATTTGGTTTCCTTGGTATGAAACGATTAGAAATTGAAGAGGCTGAAGCCGGGGATATTATTGCTATTAGTGGACTAAGTGATATTTCCGTAGGCGAGACAATCTGTAATCAAGGAGAAGTTTATCCTTTACCATTACTTAGAATCGATGAGCCGACTTTACAAATGACATTCGGTACTAATACTTCTCCATTTGTAGGAAAAGAAGGGAAATTTTTAACCGCTCGTCAAATTGAAGACCGACTAAATAGAGAATTACAAAGAGATGTCAGTTTACGCGTAGAGCCATCAGATGGAGAGAGTTGGCTAGTGTCAGGGCGAGGTGAACTACATCTTTCAATTCTAATTGAAAATATGCGTCGTGAAGGATACGAACTTCAAGTATCTAAACCAGAAGTAATTTTAAAAGAAGAAGATGGAATTAAGATGGAGCCATATGAAGATTTACAAATCGAAGTACCAGAAGACTGTGTTGGCTCAATCATTGAGCAATTAGGTTCACGTGGCGCTATCATGGATAATATGACGAACTTCGAAAATCAAGTAAGATTAAATTATGTCATTCCGTCTCGTGGTTTAATTGGGTTCATGACTGATTTCATGACACTAACCAAAGGATATGGAATCATCAACCATACTTTTAAAGAATATCGTCCATATCAAGCCCTTCAAATTGGTGAAAGAAAACTCGGCGTCTTAGTTTCTACAGAAACAGGAAAGAGTTCCGCTTATGCTCTTGGCCAATTAGAAGATCGCGGTATTATGTTTATCGAACCAGCCGTTGATGTCTATGAAGGGATGATCGTTGGGGAATGCAACCGAGAAAATGATCTTGCTGTAAATGTAGTCAAAGGTAAACAACTAACCAATATGCGTGCCGCTAGTGCCGATAAGACTGTCGTATTAAAAAGACCTAGACCAATTACTTTGGAATATGCACTAGATTATATTAACAGTGATGAATTGGTAGAAATCACACCATCAAATATCCGTTTACGTAAAAAGATTTTAGATACTGAACAACGAAAAAAATTTGATGCTAAAAAATAGGAAAAGTACTTTTAAGGGTACTTTTTTTTTGGTATAATTCTATTATAAATAAAGAATAAGGGGATGAAATTATGAATGAAATGAATAATAATATACCACAAGTAAATGCAAAGGAACAGCCCAATACAATACCATCAGGTACTAATTCTAGCCCATCATCAATTGATCCTAATACCAATGTTCAAAATAGTACAGGTACTTTGAATACTATCTCCCCACAATCAGCACCAACACAATCAATGCATTCAACATCTACCATAAATGCCGATCCAGGGATGAATTTAGCGAATAATCTAACAGATAATTCCACCTCTTCATCAGCACCAAAAGTAAACATACCTCCTAATATCAGTGGGGGAGGGAATACAGCGAGTAACCCAGAAAGTATCCCCCCAGTTTCCAGCCTAATGAAAGAACAATCAACGCCCAATCGTTCTCCCAAAAAGACGAAAAGTCCTCTTCTAGCTATTTTTGTATTTTTCATTCTAGGTGGTTTTATTTTTGGACTTCCTTATATTAATGAATATAAACAAGCCCGAGAGACAAAGAAACAACAAGCAGCTTTAGAAGAACAATTACGTAAGGAAGAAGAGGCTCAAGAACAAGCAGAAGCTGAACGACAAGAAGCTTTAGAAGAGGAGAAAAAAATAAAGACGGCGACTTGTACATTACCCTCTTCTAATCAAGCAACATTTACGCTAAATGAAACTCAAACATTCGAATATAAAGAAGATAAAATTGTAACTGTCTCTATTGCTACTTCACGTACTTATCTTCAAGAAGATGCAGAATATGAAGCAATGAAATTAACCTGTCAAACACAAGCAGATCCACTTAGTACACCTAGTCAAGAAGGGTATAGTATCGACTGTGAAATTGATAATTTAACAATAACATTAACAGAAAGCTATGATTTAGAAACATTTGAACCTTTTACCACTTCTACAGGGGAAAGCAAAGTAGCTCCATATCGTTATCAACAATCATTTAGTGAAATACAAAAGACGTTAGAAGTAAGCCAAGCCGTATGTAAATAGGAAAAAAACATAATAGTTGCTTTAATTCTTATACTTACTATATAATTTTACTAGGGAGTGAAAACATGAATGAAAAACAAGTAAAAGAAATTACCAGTCGTGATGATGATTTTGCTAAATGGTATACAGATATTTGCTTAAAGTCCGAACTAGTTGATTACTCTTCCGTAAAGGGCTGTTTGATTATTCGTCCTTACGGTTTTGCCATTTGGGAAAATATTCAAAAAGAACTAGATAAGAGATTCAAAGAAACAGGACATCAAAATGTTTATATGCCACTTTTAATTTCTGAATCCTTATTAAAGAAGGAAAAGGATCACGTAGAAGGGTTTGCCCCAGAAGTAGCCTGGATTACCCATGGGGGAAGTGAAAAATTAACCGAGAGATTATGTATTCGTCCAACGAGCGAGACCCTATTTTGTGAACATTACGCTAGCATCGTTAAAAGCTATCGTGATTTACCGAAACTATATAACCAGTGGTGTAGTGTCGTTCGTTGGGAAAAAACAACTAGACCGTTTTTAAGAAGTAGAGAATTTTTATGGCAAGAAGGGCATACCGTTCATGCAACAAAAGAAGAAGCTCAAGAAGAAACATTAAAAATGTTAAATATCTATGCTGATTTTTGTGAAGAAGTTTTAGCTATTCCGGTAATTAAAGGGGAGAAAACCGCTAAGGAAAAGTTTGCCGGTGCAGAAAATACCTATACAATTGAAGCTTTAATGTATAATGGAGTTGCTCTTCAATCAGGAACATCTCATTACTTCGGAGATAACTTTGCGAAAGCCTTTCAAATGACATACTTAGATAGAGAAAATAAAATTCGTTACATGTATCAAACCTCTTGGGGAATGTCGACTAGAATTATTGGTGCTATGATTATGACACATAGTGACGACCATGGATTAGTACTACCACCAAACATCGCGCCAGTTAAAGTAAATATCATCCCAATTGGGAAAAATCATCCTGAGGTAATAGAAAAAAGTTACGAAATTGCGAAAGAACTAAAACTCTTAAACATTAGCTGTGAGGTGGACGATAGTGAAAAGTCACCAGGCTTTAGATTCGCGGAAAGTGAAATGAGAGGGATTCCTCTTCGTATTGAAATAGGTCCTCGTGATGTCGCAACTGATACTTGTATCTTAGTACGGAGAGATACACTAGAAAAAGTAACTGTTTCCTTAAGTGATGTTACCGAAGAAGTCATTAAAATGCTTTTAGATATTCAAAATAGTATGTATTTAAGAGCGAAAATTAGAAGAGAAGATATGACCAAAACCGTCTATACATTAGAAGAAATGATTACTTTAGCGAATCAGGAAAATGGCTTCATCCGTGCCTCTTGGTGTGGAAATAGAGAATGTGAAGACACAATTAAAGAAAAAGTAGGCGTAACTTCTCGTTGTATTCCTTTTGATGATCACGAACCAATTGGTAAATGCGTCTGTTGTGGGAAAGAAGCAAAACATTTAGTCTATTGGGGAAAACAATATTAAAAAAATCGAAAAGAAGAGTAGGGGAAATATGATGAAAAAAGAAACAAAAAAAAGGGAAAAAAAACTAAGTAGCGTCAAATGGATTAGGTTAAGTCTTTGCGGGTTATTAATCCTCCTTGTTATTGGTTTAGTAATCCTATTTTTTATTAATCAAGACAAAAAGGAAAATAATGAAACAACACCAGAACCAACTGTTCAACCAACTGACCCAGCTGAAGTAAAAACACCAGATTACTATACAGTAATTAACTATCTAAACCTAAATACTTTGCCAGAAGAGTATTATGGTTATTTCTTCCAAAATGATGAGCTAAAAGTTGATGATATGGATAATAAAATCAAGATATATATGGCTATTCGTAAAATTGTAGCAGATAATCCAACTACCTATTTGAATACTGATAAGAAACTAGAAATCAATGCTTCTGATGTAGAAAAAGCGTTAACTATTTTATTTGGTAAAGATGTAAAATACAAACATGATTCCTTAAGTGGAAATGCTTGTAGTTATACAGATTTTAAATACGATAAAGAAAATAATCTCTATACGCAAATGCCTTCAGATTGTGATGAGCTAGCTAAGAGTACAATTTATACAGAAGTAGTAAATACTACAGAAGAGGATGACAAGATCATCATCAGCGAAAAAGTTGCCTTTATTAATTTTGATTACAACTTGGAAGAAAAGAAAATTTATTATTATGTCTACGGTGATTCTAAGACTACTGATTTAATCGCAACTGTAGAAAGCTATGGTATTGATTCTTGTCGCGAAAGTGTACCAACTTACCAATTTACTTTTTTAAAAGACAAAGAAAATGGCACTTATTACTTAGATAAAGTTGAACTAGTAAAATAAAAAACTCGTTTCCATTCGAAGCGAGTTTTTCTATGCAAGTAATATCAATTATTTAATCAAAATGATTTGATATAAATATATGTATTATATTAAAAAAATAGTTCAATATTTTTTAGAATTTATATTGAATTTTGTTCATGAATGTAGTACTTTAATAGTAAAGAAGTAAAGCAAGAGGAAAATAGAGATGAATGAAGGAATAAAGAATATTTTGGAACGAAGAAGTATAAGAAAAATGTAAAAGCTGTATAGTAGAGAAAAATTAATCGATGAAGTTAACTGTTGGAACTGATGGTACTTATGCCCCATTGGGGATGAATAGATAGCCATCGGTTATCTTTGTAATCACGAGCAAAGAAATAAAGGACAAATAAACAGATAGTGATTCATTCTATGGTGTATCAGTAGTTCTTGTCGTACTAGCTGACAAGAATTATCCAACTTATTTATATGATGATTGCTACTTACAACTTAGGAATAGGAAATTGCTGGATTGATAGAGCGAAAGAAGAGGTTGAAACTGAAGAAGGCAAGAACTTATTAAAATTATTAGGAATAAAAGGCAACTACAGAGAAATCGGCTACTTAGAGCATTCTGAAAATGATGAACAATGGAAGCTAGACCAAGAAAAGAAAACTATATTTATAGAATTAGTGAAGAATAGGTGTAATCGTTCGTTTTTTAGTTAACAAGAAACAATATAAAAATTAGCTTAGTATTACTTTAGACGATATGATGTCGGATAAAGAGATTATAAAATATATAACAGAAAGTCATCAATATACAGAAAATATTTCCACATAAGTAAAAAAGAAAGGAAGATAGTGATGTCTGTTGTAGTAAATATCCATCAAGTATCAGATAAAAAAAAGAAAATAACGTTAAAAGAATTAGAAGAAATCGTAATTTCTGAACAACTTTATTATGGTGTGCCTAATCAAGCTTATTGTTTAGAAAGCTATACTGGAAAAAAAGATATCCAGAATCAGTTATTTGTTTTATTTAGTAGAAAGACCTATGGTAGAGGAATGAGTTTTCTAGTGGATGATCATTATAATATAGAACTTGTTCTTAATTATCCAGCTACGAATACCGATATTGAAGTATTTTATCATTTTATCAAAAGTTGTTGTGAAAAATTAGAATTAGAAACTTTTCTTGAAGAAGGAGAAGAGTACTCACTTTTTCAAATAGAAGGCTTAAAACAAGAGGTAAAGACATTTAATCAAAAATATATTAGACAAGAGTTAAAAGAAGGACTTACTATCTTTGGCTGTATTTATCCAATCACGATCGAAAAGAGTTTTATCAAAAGCGTTCAAATTGTACTTCCAGAACGAGTAACAGATTTATTTGAATTATATCTAGACAAAAAACAAAAACAAGATTGTTATTTTGCGAAACCAATTATTTATACGAACAACCAAGATGATAGCTATTATGCGAGATATGCTTTAACGGAAGATGTTCCATCGATATTTCCACTAGAACCATATTTACCATTTGGTTATGACCAAGATTATTTTAAAAAAATTAAATCATGGAATGTGGCAATTATTGAACATAAAAATCAAGAGTTTAAAATGACTGCAGAAATTCCTTATACTGATTTTAAAAAAATGATCGATAAGAAGAAATATCCTATTTTTGATGCAAAACATATTATTGTAACCGTTGATAAAAATATGTTCAAAAAAATAGAAAACTATAAAATTGAACAAGCGAAAAAAAAGTTATCTGAGTGGTTATCTGATTTTCGAGAATTAGGACAAAAACCTGCCAGAATAGAATATACGAATTCCTTTGAAGAAGGGGAAATAAGTTGTATGATCTTTAAATACAAAAAAGCAATCCTAAGTAAATGGCTATTAGGTATTGTTAGTGATTCAGGAACATTCAGTGAAATGAAAGAATACCATAAGGAAACAGAAATAGAAGATGCTAAAGAAATCGTAACATTATTAAAAGAACTTTGGCAACGGCAAGCAAAAAAGATAGAACAAAAAGAAAAAAAGGACAAACAAGGAGTTCGCTATGAATAATAAATTTTCTACTAAAATAAATATAGAAGAGTTTGTCTCTTTATTAAAATTAATTGAATATAAAAACTGTGATCTAAAAGAAGCAATTTCTACCTACGAAAGTAAAGGAAGTTATCACTATAATCCACAGTGTACAAGACCTAATTTTTGTGCTGGTGGTAACACCTATACCTTAACTGATGATGCGATCATTTGTTCTTGGCCTTTTGACTGTGGTGGTGAAGGTGCCTATGGATGGCAAGTGGATGTGGGAAGTATATCTATAATGGAAAAAGAGGTTAGAATATTTTATTTACATAAATTTGGTCAAGAATATTTAGATTATTTACTAGAACCAAATGTGGCAACAATAAATCCCGATTTTATAGTTTCTTCTTCGAATAAAGATTATGCCAAAGAAAAAATATTAAGTAAAAAGAATAAATAGAAAAAATACAATGATGAATAAAAAAGAATCTAGCTCCTGACAAATTCTTTGTAAGCAGGAGGCTAGACTCTTTTATTTTAAAATGTTACTTTGATTAATAACAGGAATACTATATAAAAATAGGATATCCTGATTAGTAAAATCAACCAAATTCTCTAATAGATCAGTACTGATATAGCGAAGATCGATTAAAGTAATATGGTGATAACTTTCAATTATTAAAGGCGTCAAACTACTCGCAAAAGAATCGCGGAAAATAATGAGTTCGCCTTCTGTTTGATTTGAATTTTCGATTTCTAAAAGCGGTGTGGGACCAGACAAGAATAGATCATAAGAATCGATATCACTGGAATTTGGTTGATAAACAGACTCCATCTTTTGATCTTCAAAATTCCATACCTGAATACTTTCTAAAGTGTCATTCGTGAGATAAGTAATCGTATCAGGAGAAATAGGTAGAGCTACCTGACCATAAAGTGAACCATAAAAAGGAGAAAAATTCCTCTTTTCTTTTTCACTACTTACATAATGGTGATTCATTTCTTCCACTAAATAAGAAGCAATATCTACGATCTTGTCTTGACGCCAATGAATATCTGTTCGGTAATAATCCTCTAAAGAAAGTTTAGAAAATAAATCAATGTACTGAAAATCAGCATCTAACTGGTGATTTAACTCGGTAATTAAACGAGAATAATTAAATTTTGGATATAAAGTGTTTTCTAAATAAGCGTTCTTATCCGGAATCACACTATAATAGATATTTTGTTGATTCGTTAAATATCGTTCTTTAATCTCTGTAAGTTTATCGGTAAAATGATCGATTTCTTTTTGATTCCAAGTAGAACTAAGCGAAAAAACAGAATCATCTTGGATAAAGATTCCCTCATTATCTAGTTTTTGAAAGAGAGAAAATTGTGTATAAGCTTTTATTCGTCTGAATGTATCGCGATAAGGAAATTGATCACTAAAGTATTGATCTAAGTCGCTAAAATAGTCCCCCTTCATCATTCCATCCACACTAAAGTTAGGAAACTGCGCTAATTTTCTTCTCTCTGATAGAGATATTTCTTCATCAGGAAGAAGAATGCTAAAGAGAAAAAAGCCAAAAATCAACAAAATAAATTCTCCGATAATAAAATTATCTTTCACAGTAATTCCTCCTCCTAAAATCTAAAATATAAGAAAGGGTTATAAGCTTCATCAACTAAAAAGCTAACCGAAACAAAAAGTAAAACAAAGTAGTAACCAACTTCAAGTACGTCGATTACATGTTTAAAACGAGGCTTACACATTAAAGAATGAACAAACCTTTTTCCAAGTGGCGAAATCGCAAATAAGCTAACTAGTAAAACAACCCCATAGCTTCTTAGATAATATATTGTCTCCTGACTAACTAATGGTATAGATAAGAAGCCAAACATCCCCTTTAAAAATAAAATAAGTTCGTGATAATCGTCAAAATGGAAAATAACGAAACTAATCACAATCAAAATAAAAGTATAAATTCTAGCTAGATAAGGATGAAGTTTCAATACTTTCTTTAATAATGTTTTCTCAATGATCAGTAATACTCCAAAATAAAGTCCCCAAATCACAAAGTTCCAACTCGCACCGTGCCATAAACCAGTTAGGCACCAAACAATGAGAATATTGAAACATTGCCTGATAATTCCTTTTCGATTTCCCCCTAACGGAATATAGACATAGTCTTTAAACCAAGTAGATAAAGAGATATGCCACCTACGCCAAAAATCAGTAATACTTTTGGCAATTAACGGATAATTAAAGTTTTCTAAAAAATGAAAACCAAACATTAATCCTAATCCAATCGCCATATCTGAGTAACCAGAAAAATCAAAGTAGAGTTGTAGGGTAATCGCAATTGCTTGAATCCAATAAGATAAAATAGAGGAAACACTGATATCGGCCAAAATAGCCACTAGTTCACCAAGAACATTAGCTAGTAGAACTTTCTTCGCTAATCCTATCGTAAAACGCCTAACCCCTGATGCGAATGTTTCTTTTGACTCAGTTCGTTGTTCTAATTCATTTTGAACAGTTTCATAACGGACAATCGGTCCAGCTACTAATTGTGGAAAAAGCGAAAGATAAGTCGTAAATGACCAGAAGTTTTTCGCACTTTTCACTTCGCCACGATAAATATCAATTGTATAACTAGTTGCCTGGAAGGTGAAAAAACTAATCCCAATCGGCATTACGATATGAGGAATAACCATTTCTAAGGAAAAAATAGTATTTAAATTCTCTACCAGAAAACCAAAATATTTAAAATATAATAATAATCCGAAGCTAATCACTAAATCAATAACTAAAATTAGTGTTCGATATTTCGGTATTTTTTCGATTAATCTTCCACAGAAATAGTTGATAAAGCAGGAAAATAGTAGAACGAAAATATACTTTGGTTCTCCATAAAAATAGAAAAACAAACTAGCTAGTAGCAAAACCGTATTTTTATATTTACGAAACAATACATAATAACAGAATAAGACGATAGGTAAAAAATAAAATAAAAAAGTAATACTGGAAAAAACCATAATTATGTTACTCCTTTAGAAGAAAAATCCCGGTATTTTTCTCATGTTAAGATAATTGTTCAAAATTTGTCTTAATTGTATCGGCAAGTTCACCACTCATGATGAGAATGATTAAGTTGCCTTTACTTTCTACATAAACATTTTCTGCTTCTACACAGATCCATTTTCTAGGATTAGCTTTTTCTTTAATTAATGTCTTTGCCTCCTCAATATCGGCACCATTTGCCATACGAACCAAAACAACAGAGTGAGCGATAGAACCAACCATAGATTCAGAAGCTAAAGCCTCTTGATAATCAATATTTTTTGTTCCTAGATAATTTTCAATATTTTCATCTGTGATTTCCATATTCGAAAGCATCATAGGTAATTCATCTTCAGAAATTCCTTCATATACTTTCGTCATGATCTCTTCTAATGACCCTTCAATATTTTTTTCTTTTTGACCACATCCAGTCATCATAAATACACTAAGTACAATACATAAACCAATAATTATTTTTTTCATGATAAATTCTCCTCCATAATTGTTTTAATTTCTTGAATAAATTGATTTCTACTACTATTCATCTGTACAATTATCGTATATCCATTATGTTCCCAAATTGCTTGATAGATATCCTTTTGATAAGCAAGATAAACTAAAGTACCATCAATCTTTGAACTCTTTGTATCAAGTGATATAGGTAATTCTTGTTTTTGAATCGTTAAATAGACGGGATTTTCTCTTTGATAATAAATAGTTAAGTTACTTTCATTTTGTAGATATTGATATTCCGTTTTTCCATCTTCGTGCCAGATGGGGTAATCACCAAGAGTAGTTTCTAAATAATAATCTGTTCGCATCGCAGTAACTGGAAGATAAAGTTCAGAATCAAAATAGAGTGTGATTGGTCGAATCAAAAAAGAACATCCAAATAAAAGTAAGATACTCGCATATAGATAAACAAAATGCAGATCTTTTTTCTTAGAATAATCGTTTGGTAAATAAATATCTAAACTTTTCTTTAACTTTTTTTCTAAGCGCCTATTCATAATCTTCCCCCTAACTTTTTTCTGATTTTCGTTAACGCATAAGCGTATATAGAACGAACTTTGGAATAGGGTAGGCGTAATACTTTAGCGGTTTCATAGTGTTTTAATCCGCCATAAAGATGAAGAGTTACGACTTGTTTTTCTTTTTCTGTTAGACAATTTAAAGCATCATTCACAAAAGATAAATCAGTAGAAGGTTTCAAGTATTCTTGATGGATAAGAAAATCTAATTTTTCTTCGTCTAGAGTAATTTCTTTCTTTTGATGTAATTTCGTATAAATCAGATTTTTCGTCATCTGGTAAACCCAAGCTTTAACGTTAGTACCGGGAATATAACGTTTCTTATAGCGTTCAATTCGAATAAATACTTCTTGAGTGATATCTTCTGCTTGGTGGTAATCTTTAACAAGGGAAAAAGTATAGCGAAAAATAGACGGATATAAAAGTTGATAGATTTCTTCCCAAGCCTTTTTATCCTCTTGTTGTAATTTCCTTAAGGTGTGATCTAATCGTATTTGATCTAACCACGAATTCATACTACCACCACCTGTTTTCCAATCTCGTCCATTATTATAACTTCTTTGGTTTATTTTTTGGAGAAAAAAGTGAAAGAAATTGCATAAGTCAAGAAAAAGTAGACAATTTATTTTTGAAAATGTAAATTTTTGTATTGGGCAGGAGTGAGATAAT
>CALVOU010000003.1 GCA_944350365.1 uncultured Bacilli bacterium | reverse complement strand
ATTGAACAAATACCGTTTTACCTCTAATTATCGTCTCTAATATTTGAATAGTTAAAAGTGAGTCAACATCTACTTCAAGTGGATTCTTATCGAGAATAATAAAATCTGCATATTTGCCAGGTAAAATACTTCCTTTCTCATTTTCCTCAAAATAAGAATACGCGGCATGAAGGGTGACTGCTTTTATAGCATCAAGAACGGTGATTCGTTCTTCTTTTCCTAAAACAACGCCTGAAGAAGTCTCCCTCTTTACACTACACCAAATACTATGAAACATGTCTGGTGGCAATACTGGAGTATCTTGGTGAAGAGTAAAAGGTAAACCAAGTAGATTTGCGGTATGGCAAGGACTAATCCTATAAGCACGATCCCCTAAATTTTCAAGATGAACATCACCCCAATGATAGACATGCTCAACAAAAAAGGAAGGAATAATGCCAAGACTCGCCATTTTCTTTAATTGGTCTTCTCTAACCAATTGGGCATGAATCATAATTGGCCGATACTTACTAATAGAATCTAGTCGACTACAAATACGAATAAATTGTTCACAGGCAGCATCACCATTACAATGAACAAGTACTTGCTTTTTATCTTCTACTACTTTCTTTAAATAATTTTCTAATTCTAAATCTGTATATACAGGGTAACCACAATAAGTAGCTTCTTTCTCGTAAGGTCGTGATAACCAAGCAGTTTTTCCTTGAGGAGAACCATCTAAAAATAATTTATAACCACCAATTCGGTAATGATTTTGATAATCTTTATATTCAGGATGCTCAAGCAGTAAATGCCCACTTGTCTTCATATCGATGTAACTTACAATATCTAAGCGTAAACTCTGATTTTTTGCTAACATACTTAATAACTGAAAATCTTTCTCTCCTGTTTTCCCATCCTGTGCAGTCGTAATTCCATGAGCCAAATACCAATCTTCCGCTTTTTGATAAGCCGTATATAAAGTATCAAAGGAAACTTCTGGTAAATAAGAAGTTGCTTCCATAAAAGCCGCTTCCTCTAAATAACCTGTCAAATGCCCAGTATCATCTCGACCAATCAAACCACCAGTAGGATTTTCTTTTTCTTCCGTAATTCCCGCTAATTCCAAAAACTTTCCGTTCCCCACTCCCATATGCCCAGACTTATGCGTAATTAAAATAGGAATATCACAAGAAACTTTGTCCAAAACTTCACGATTAGGATGTTTCTTTTCTTGTAATTGATTATGATCATAACCAAAGGCAATCAAACAAGTCTTATCCGGGGTTAATTGAGAAGATAAAGTAGTAACTAAATCCGAAAAGTTCTGACAATTAGATAAATCAACCATATCTAAAACGGTCGCTACTTGAGTAATATGACTATGACTATCCATAAAAGATGGCATTAACGTCTTTCCCTGTAAATCGACATATTCCGTATCCTTAAGATCTAATGGAACTTGGTCATAATAGACTTCCTTAACCAAACCATTTTCCACTAAAACACCTAACGCATAAAGAGGTTCTTCTAACGTAATAATTGTTCCTTGATAATAAAGTGTTCGCAAAATCATCATCTCCTAAATTTAAAAAGAATAGTACCCAACTACTCTTTTATACTATATCCTTAATTCTCACTTTTATGTAAAGTTGCCCGCTTAGTAATAAATTCACCAGCTAAACCAAACTTTTTCTTATTAATCATATAAAGATAACCAAATATACTAAAGACAAAAGCCCCGATACAATTGACAAACATATCTTTCATCGTATCATGTAATCCAATATCTAAATATCCATTCATCTCTAGTAAAACATCTTCTTGTCCATATAATACGGTATGGGTAATACTAGAAATAGAAACCACCTGATTATCTTGTTCAGGATCAAAAGTTACCGTATTGATATGATCCACAATCTCATCTTTTTGCATATCCAAACCAAATAAAGTATCCATTCCATACTCGAAAAATTCCCACGCAACCCCAATTGTCATCGAAAAACAAAACGCAACTAACGCAACAAATACTGGGGCTAAATGAAAGGATTTACTGTTTTCATTAAGTAAATACACTAAAGAAAAACCAACACTCGCACATAAAAAGCCATTTAAGGTATGTAAAATAGTATCCCAATAAGGAAAAGTACCATAAAAATTATTGATTTCTCCTAAAATCTCGGCGGCAAAAATAAAACAAAAGATAATAATTTCTAATACACTAGGTAACTCGATCTTCATCTTTTTCTCAATAAAAAAAGGTAATAAAAATAAAACTAATGATAACACACAAAGTGCTGCATTCTGAAAATTGCCATTCATGATCTCACGGATCATACAAATAATAATCAACGTACGAAGTAAAAAATAAACAAATACCGATTTTTTATCGTTTCCCTTAATTAAATTTCTCATTTTTTCACGCATATAATCAACTCCTAGATTACTTAATTCAAGTATATCATAAATTTAGATAGAAACACTATAGACAATAGAAAAGAAATAGTGATTAAAACTTATTCACTATTTCTACCTTACATAAAGAAACAAAAGTTGGATTTTGATTATTATTAGAAACCACAACGACCATACCTGGCTCACTCTTTAAAATGGTTCCTGTTGCGACAGTTCTGGTACCTGCTTGAATGGAGACACTAGAAGTGCCAACTGGCAAATAACTACGAAGAGCATTTTCACAATTTTGATCACATCCACTAGCTAAGACAGGCTCTGGTAAAAAGGTTATCGTATCATTATATACTGAACTTGTTACCGTAATTGCCGCGATTCGACAGATAGAAACTGCTTCTTCTAAAGCGCTTTGATTATTTTTTAATTGGAATAAGCCAGCATCAGGACTATTACTAGGCAGTAAAGAATCCGGACGACCACTTACATTATTTCCACTTTCCATGGTAATGGATAAAACATCGTTAGGATATAAAGAAATAATTTGTTCTAAAATGTTTCGCATCTGTTGAACACAAAAACAAGTCATCGTATTTTCTAAACTACCTGTCGCACCAGTCGATCCCGTTGGTCCGGTTATTCCCGTTGGTCCTGTCGGTCCCGTTATTCCCATTGGCCCAGTTGGACGGTTAGACCTGTCCCTGCTTATTCAATTTTCTACCACTCCTAATCGAAATTCCAAACAATTTCAATTTCTCGTTTTTTAGTCGACGCATGATATTCACCAATCTTTATCTTTTTAATAAAATCATTTACAACTTCTACATCTAATTGCGATAAAGAACAATACTTAGCAAATAACTTTTCCAGATATAAAGTATCCGTTTTTTCTTCCATTTGCCGTTGTTCTAAAACAGCTAGTTCACTTTCTAAGTACTGAAGTTCCCTCTTTATTTTTTCTATACTAGTACGATATCGTTCTCGAAAAGAAAAATATTCTTCTCGATTAAGATATCCCCTCTTAAAATCTTCATATAAAGTTTGAAGATACTGATTTTGCTTTTCTAAATCTTGTTCAATTTCTCCTTTACTTTTCCTTAAAACTTCTACTTTTTCATCTAAACATCCCTTTAAATTATTTTTTTGATAAAGAGAAATTTGAAACTCCACTCGATAATACTTTTTTAATAGTTCATTAAAACGCTTTAATATCTCCTCATGTAATTCAAATTCAGAAATATACTTACGATTAGTACAATTAACCCATTTATTTACTTTATCTTTACAACACAAATAACGTAATTGGTGACCATCCTTCTTCCCACATTTATAAAAAGGACGACCACAAGAACGACAAAAGACTTTACCTGCTAGTAAGTGCACTTTTCCATTGTTACTTACTTTCTTATGATTAGTCAACCGTGTTTGAACCTGATACCAAAGCTTTTCTTCAATTATTGGCTCATGTGTATTTTCTACCCGAATCTGTCTTTCTTTAGCATGATAAATTACCTTTTTATTCTTATAACTTACTGTTGTGGTCTTAAACTGAACCAAATGTCCTAAATAGACTTCATCTTGTAAAATTTTTCTTATTGTTGTCATACTCCACTCAAATTCTTTGCGAATCTGAATTTGATAATCATTGATTAATTTTTCATACGGAGAAAGACAATGTACAATATATTGATATTCTAAATGTTGCTTATTCTCTTTTAGATGAAGACGAAATTCATAATAGATCTCATTCAATCTATCTAACTTAGGGGTATACACCATAAGACAAGTAGCTTCCTTAGGAAGAATTTCTCCTACACTTAAAGATTGCCAAGTGTCGTTTGTTTCTAAAGAAGAAAAAATTTTAGAATATTCTTCTGATTTCCACTTCTTCATCACTTCTTCTAAAGGACAACACGAATAATATACTTTGCTTTTTGAATCTTTTAAAGCATAGAAAGTAATTTCGCCTTGAAAAAAAGCAAAATTCGATAAATATTCTAAAGTGTATAAGGATTGAATGACCTTCCTACTCCAATTAGTATAAGAAATTCGGATAACGTACCCACCCGGTTCAGTAATTTTATCAAAAAGAAAGTGAGTATTTAAAGTAGGAATCTTTAAATGACTACCATTAGAAAGTTTATATTCTAATGGACTAGGAACTTTATCTTCTGTTAAACGTTGCGCAATTTTTCCCATTCCCATCCCTCGATTATATTCTTGAAAGATACGGATGATATACCTTCTCACTCTCTCATCAGGAAGTAAATGATTTTTATTTTCTGGATCTTTCTGATAACCATAGGGAGCAAAACTTCCAGTAAATTCTCCATTTTGTCGTTTGGTTTTCAAAGTCTCACGAATATTATGAGAAGTATCCTCCAAGAACCATTCGTCTGTAAGGCCAATAATCTGACTCATTTTTTTCGTCTCTCGTCGAGTATTATCAATCTTTTCCATCAAAGAAACAAAGCGAACATTCCACTCCAAAAATTTATCGTGAACATATTTCTCGACAATCTCAATATCACGCGCAAATCTAGCTTGAGATTTGACTAAGACAATGTCAACTTCTTTTTTTCGGCAAGCCTCAATCATCCGATTAAAATTAGGACGAGTAATATCCGCTCCCGACCAATCTTCATCATCATAGATGGCAACAATTCTCCAATTCTGACGAAGAGCGTAATCCGTTAACATCTTTTCTTGATTCTTGATACTTTCTGATCGTTCTTTGGGGGTTAACTTATCACGATCTTCATCCGATAACCGTAAATATAACACTACCCGTTCCATAATCCCTCCTATTACCAAATCTAATTTTATTTTGAACTATAGAATTCAAGCTTCTAACTGTTCTAATTTCATAATTGTCTGATAATATTTAAGATTAAAACATTCGATAAAATTTTTTGTTTCATCAGCCATTTGAATAGTTTCTAAACAAACATAATGAATTTTATCTTTTCTCAACTTCATCACCAACCTGATTCATTCTATTCCCATTTAGATGAAATTAGAATATGGAAAGGTTGGACCTGTCGGACCTGTCGCTCCAGGTGGACCTCCTGCTGGACCAGTCGGTCCAGTCGAGCCTGTCGGACCTGTTGGGCCGGTGGAACCAGTCATTCCTGTTGAACCTGTTGGCCCTGTTGGGCCGATGGGACCCGTCGCACCAAGACAAAAGATAAACCGAGATTTACACTTTTCAAAATCAGCAATTTTTTTCTCTATGTTCGATTGACATTGATCTTTCATACAACCTCCTACTACATCATATGAACAAAAAAAAGGCAATATAGGTTATGTGTACCAAAAAAAGAAATTAGTCACACTAACTTCTTATATCTATATTATTATTTTAAAAATCCTGTAATAATAGCATTTTCCGCTTCTTTTTCACTTAAGCCAAGCGACATCAATTTCATCAATTGACTGCCAGCTATTTTTCCAATAGTAGCTTCATGAATCAAATTTGCATCGACACTTTGAGCATCAATTTCAGGTATCGCTTTTACGCGTCCGTTTTCTTGAATAATCGCATCACATTCTACATGACCATAACACAAATCTTTTCCGATAATATTAGAAGAAAATTCCTGATAAGAATCATCCTTGGCAACAGAACGAGAAACCACATGACAGCTCGCATTACCTCCACCTAATGTAACCTGAAAATCTGTAGTAGCTGTTTGATGATTATTCGTTAAAATTTTCTCATTGATCACTAAGGTTGCCCCGTCCTCAACATTCGCTTTTGTAATTCTAATCGATTCATCTACTCCCTTTAACTGAATCGTATCCATCATCAAATAAGAACCCTTTTTCATCGAAATCTCAGTAGTAGGATTTAATACTTTTTTTCCTTCTCCCTTGCCTTCGGCATAATGTCTTTCAATATATCGAACTTTAGCATTTTCTTCTAAAAAGAAACGATGAATTCCATTGTGTTGAGATTGTTTCTCTGCATGATTATGAATCCCACAACCAGCTACGATCGTTACATTCGCATTTTTTCCAATGTAAAAGTCATTATAAACAATATCCGTAAGACCACTTTCAGTAATGATAACTGGAATATCGATAATGCCAAATAAAGTGTCAGGTAACACTTCAATATCGATTCCAGTTCCATCCTTTTTGGAGCGAATATGAATGTAAGGGTTTTCTTTTCTCTTTTGAAGGTGCCCATTTGCGCGAATATTATAAGCATCTGCCTGTTCGATGGAATCGTGATTCAAAACTTCATTCAATAAATTCTTTTCTACCTTATCCATTCATCTCACCCCCACTACAACATTTAACTTCCTGAAAAATACAAGATACCATATTTTCTCGCGTATCCATCTTAGTGATATGTCCCTCTTCCATCAAGATAATAGTATCAGCAATATTTAAAATTCGCTCCTGATGAGAAATCACCAAAGTAATTCCTGAGTTACTACGTCCGAGTTGTTGAAAAACACGATTCAAAGAGCGAAAACTCCATAAATCAATTCCCGCTTCTGGCTCATCAAAAATCGCTAATTTTGGTTCACGTGCCAAAACAGTCGCAATTTCGGTTCGTTTTAACTCACCACCAGACAGAGAGTTATTCACCTCACGATCAATATAATCCAAAGCACATAAACCCACTTTAGATAAAATCGAACACGCTTCTTTCTTATCAATTTCCTTTCCAGTTGCGATTTTCAATAAATCATAAACCGTAATTCCTTTAAAACAAACCGGTTGTTGAAAAGCAAATCCAAAACCAAGTCTCGCTCTCTCATCAATCGTTTTTTCAGTAATATCGACACCGTCTAATAAAATACGTCCCGAATCTGGTCTTTCTATTCCCATAATAATTTTCGCTAACGTACTCTTTCCACTACCATTTGGCCCTGTTATCGCATAAAATTTTTCTTTTTCTAATTGTAAACTAACATGATCCAATATTTTCTTATGATCACGAGTAAAACAAATATCAATTAACTCTAACATTTTTTTCTCCCTTCCTAATTTTTATTTAATTAAAAACTTTTTCGATGACTCAGTACTATTCTATCATCTTTTTTTTAATAAGTCTTGAAAAAAATAAGATAAGTAGCTTTTCAATTTCATTTTCACTTTCAAAAAAAATAAGTGTCTATTCGACAAGGAAATATAGCTAGTCGTTTTCAAAAAAATATCAACATGGTATAATGAAAAAGAATAGATAAGGAGACTAACATGATCGAATTTAAAAATGTAACTAAAAAATATAAAAATACAAAAGTACTTGATAATATTTCCTTTGTGATTGAAAAAAATAAAATTACTTCGCTAATTGGAGAAAGTGGTTGTGGAAAGACCACAACATTAAAAATGATTAACCGTCTCATTGAACCAACAAGTGGAGAAATTCTCATTGATTCTGTGAATATCAAGAAGAAAAAAACCATTGCCTTAAGACGTAGTATTGGATACGTCATTCAACAAACTGGTTTGTTTTCTCATATGACTATTCGGCAAAATATCGAAATTATTCCTAGACTCGAAAAGAAAAACGAAAAAGATATCGAAGCAAGAACAAAAGAAATGCTTCGTATGGTTGGTTTAGAGGAAGAATATCTAGATAGATATCCTACGGAATTATCTGGAGGTCAACAACAACGAATAGGAATCGCTAGAGCTTTCGAAAATGATCCAGAAATTATCCTGATGGATGAACCCTTTAGCGCTTTGGATCCCCTAACAAGAAGCAGTTTACAAGAAGAATTATTGCGCCTTCAAGAAACATACAAAAAGACAATTGTCTTCGTCACTCACGATATGGATGAAGCCATCAA
Source organism: uncultured Bacilli bacterium (assembly GCA_944350365.1). Taxonomy (GTDB): domain Bacteria; phylum Bacillota_I; class Bacilli_A; order RF39; family UBA660; genus Alloscybalousia. The sequence continues at coordinate 41,302 of CALVOU010000003.1, read as the reverse complement.
AATATCGGATAAAATTGCGATTATGGATAATGGGAAAATCATCCAATATGATACACCTGAACAAATTTTGAAACATCCAGCCAATGACTTTGTGAGAAATTTTGTCGGTAACAAAAGAATCTGGACTTCTCCTAAATTAATCAAAGTAGAAGATATCATGATCACTAACCCCGTTACTTGTCGTCCTAATTTTTCTTGTTTCTACTGTCTCAATAAAATGAAAATGTCAAAAGTAGATAGTCTAATGGTTGTCGATGAAAATAAAAAATTATTAGGTATCTTATATGCCGAAATGTTAAATGGGATCAACTATGAGGGAAAAAAAGTCTCTGACTTTATTGAAAATGACGTAATCACTACCCATCCTAAAGACTCTATCGTCGATGTATTAAAACTTGTCGAAGAAAATAAACTTTCGACCATGCCGGTTGTTGATAAAAATGGAATTTTAAAAGGCTTAATTACCAGAAGTAGTTTAATCACATCACTCAGCCAACAATTTTTAGAGGAGGAAGAATAATGGAGTTCATCAATTACTTAATCGATAATCACAGTGAAATTATTTCTCTATTCATTGAACATATTGAACTAACTTTTCTATCTGTAGGACTAGCTATATTGATTGGTATTCCATTAGGAATATTAATTAGTTATATTAAGCCCTTAGGTAAACCTATCTTAGGATTAACGAATGTGATTCAAGCTATTCCTTCGATGGCACTCCTAGGGTTTGTGATTCCTTTTTTAGGAATCGGTAGTAAACCCGCTATTGTGATGGTCATCCTATATTCTTTACTTCCAATCGTAAAAAACACTTATACAGGAATCAAAAATATCTCCCCTCAAATTGTCGAAGCCGCAAAAGGAATTGGGTTAACCAATTGGCAAGTACTAACTAAAGTACAAATTCCTCAAGCCTTACCTATGATTATGGCTGGTATTCGTATCTCTAGTGTTAGCGCAGTAGGATTAATGACGCTAGCTGCCTTTGTTGGGGCGGGAGGATTAGGTTACTTGGTATACGCGGGAATTCGTTCCGTAAACAATATCCAAATCCTAGCAGGAGCGATTCCGGCTTGCCTATTAGCCTTAATTATTGACTATCTTGCTTCCTTAGTTGAAAATCTAGTAACACCTGCCAGTATGAGACAAAACACCAAGAAAAGTTTCTTTAAACAACCACTATTTCAAAAAATCATCTTACTTCTAGCTACTGTTCTCATTATCCTCATGATTTTATTTAATCACTTAGGTACAACGACAAGTGACAAAGAAATTACCATTGGTAGTATGGATTTTACTGAACAAGAAATCTTGTCCTACATGGTAAAATACTTAGTCGAAGATAACAGTGATATTACGGTAAATCAACGCTTATCTTTAGGTTCTTCATCCATTGTACTTGGTGCCTTACAGACAGGGGATATCGACCTTTATATCGATTATACAGGAACAATCTATGGAAATATTTTAAAACATGAACCAAATTCTAATATTCAAGAAGTATACGATATTTCAAAACAAGAATTAAAAGAACAATACCAATTAAACCTTTTAAATGATTTAAACTTCAATAATACCTATACCTTAACAGTAACCAAAGAAACTGCCGAAAAATACAACTTAAAAACCATTAGTGATTTAAGTGTAGTTGCTCCTAATTTAGTCTTTTCCCCAACTCTTACTTGTATGGAAAGGCAAGATTGTTGGCTAGGTCTAGAAAAACACTACAACTTATCTTTCCGAGATATTATCCCAATAGATGGTTCTCCTCGCTATGTTGCCTTAACAAACCAAGAAAGTGACGTGGTTGATGCCTACTCTACCGATGGATTAATTCAAAAATATGATCTTGTTGTCTTAGAAGATGATCAAAACTTCTTCTTACCTTATCAAGCAGTACCCGTTACAAATAATCGCTTAATCCAAGAATTTCCTGAAGTAGAACCTCTTTTAGAAGAATTAAGTCATTATTTAAATGACGAAGTAATCCGTAATCTAAATTACCAAGTAGATGAAAATAAAAAAACACCAAGTGAAGTAGCCAAAAACTTCTTACTAGAAAATAATCTAATTGAGGAGAGGTAAGATGAAAATTACTGTTTTATATCGTTATCCTTTAATTCTGTTACTTGCCCACTTCATTTATATTCTTTATATCCCTAGTATCTATAATTTACCAACCTTTGTTCTTATTCCCTTTAATTATTTAGCCATCAACTATGGAATTAGAAAACCACTACAGGAAAAAGGAATCAGTTATCGAAATAATTTAGTTAAGTTAATTTTATTTACCACTATCTGTATTAGTCTAATTCTATTATTCATTAAAGATAGTTTAATATCAAATCCTCAAATTACGTGGTTAGTTTTCATCGTAACCGATATCATAGAACTTTTTCTCATGGTTCCCAAAAAAGAAAAACAAAAAGAAAGCATGCAAGAAAATATCGATAATTACTTCAAAAAGAAAAATCAAGAAAAATAAACTTTTTTCGAGTGTTTTTGAAAGAAATATAGTATAATCAAGAACGGAGGAAAAAATATGTTAACAGTAAAAAACTTGAAAAAGAAATTTGTAAGATACAACAAGAAAAAACAAAAAGAAGAATTCTATGCCGATAATGGAATCACTTTTCAAGCAAGAGAGGGAGAAATTATCGGAATTCTAGGACCGAATGGTGCGGGAAAAACAACTTTATTACGGATGATTGCGGGAATTCTAGAACCAACGGAAGGAGAAATTGATTTTGATGGATTAACCTATCAAAACGATGAGATAAAAATTAAAAAAAGTATTGCCTATTTATCTGGTAATACCAAAATCTATAATACTTTCTCTACTTATCAACTACTCAAAATGTGTTGTGATATCTATGGAGTAGATAAAAAAACAAGTGAAAAAAGAATCAAAAAAATCGCAGATACTCTCCATATGAATGAGTTTCTATACAATAAAATTGAAAAACTTTCAACAGGACAGACACAACGAGTAAATATCGCTAGATGTATGGTTCATAATCCAAAATACTACATTCTAGATGAAGCAACAAGTGGATTAGATATCATCTCGAGTCAAGTAATCTTAGATTTCATTAAACAAGAAAAGAAACAGAAAAAAACGATTCTCTACTCGACTCACTATATGGAAGAAGCAGAAAACATCTGTGACTATGTCATCATGATTAACAAAGGCGTCATCATTCAAGAAGGAACACCGAATGAAATCAAAAAGAAAACCAAAACTACGAACTTGAGAGATGCCTTCTTTGCCTTGATTGGAGGTGGCGAGCATGAAGAGTAATTTATGGAATATCTTAAAAAAAGAATTACGAGAGATGTTTAACGATAAGAAATCCTTATCGATGATGTTGATTATTCCCGTTATGATTCCCCTACTCGTAATTGGAATGAGTGCTTTATTCGAAGCACAAACGAATAAAGCATTAGAAGAATACAACAAAATTGGGTTTAACTATGAAATGAGTGAAGAAGAAGAAAAACTCGCTGAAGAGAGTGGAATTAACGTCATTTACTATGAAAATCTAGAAGATATAGAATCTGCTTACCAAAATGGCGAAATTGATTTATACGTTACCAAGAAAGATCAGCTTTATACCATTCATGGCGAAGATAACGAAACCACAAGTTACGCTAGTAGTTTAGTAGAAAGTTACCTCAATACATATAAGGAATATCTTCAAACACAGTACTTAACAGATAAGGATATCGTATCTAGTGACGTCATCAATATCATTACGATAGATAGAGACATCAAAGAAGTAGATAATTTCTATGCTTCCTATATTACCAACTATGCCTTTTTATTTATCATCATGGCAATCACTGTATCCGCAACTTATCCTGCAACGGATACAACAGCTGGCGAAAAAGAAAGAGGAACTTTAGAGACATTACTTACTTTTCCGATCAAAAGTAAAGATATCATCATTGGTAAATTCTTAAGTGTATCTCTATCTTCTGTCATTACTGGATTAATCAGCTTAATCTTAATGATCATCTCTTTAGTCATCGTTCAAGATATGTTCACAATCTATGAAGGCGTAAATCTTATGTTACCAAGTGCAAGCTTTATCTTTGCTCTTATTGTCATCATTGCTTACTCTTTCTTAATCAGTGGCTTATGTATCGCGATTGCTAGTAAGTGCAAAACCTTTAAAGAAGCACAAAGTGCCTTAACACCACTTACCTTTATTTCTTTCTTTCCAGGCATGATTGCTTTTATGATTAATGTAAAAAGTAGCTTATTACTTGCTTTAATTCCATTCTTAAACTTTACTCTACTATTTACAGACATCACAGCAGGAAGTATCAATATTTTAGAAATTGGTGTGATGTTATTATCGACAATCATCATTATCGGGATAACCCTTTACATCATTATTAAACAATATAAATCAGAAAAAGTATTGTTCAATGAATAAAGATCGTCAGAACGATCTTTTTTATTTTCTATTTTCGCATAAATTCTTTAATTTTTCGCTTAGCTGTTGTAGTGTGTACTTTTCCCAACCATTCTTCGCGAGGACCGAATGATAGAATATCCGTAATAATCCGAACCCGATCCTTATTCTGTAATATATAATCTAAATTTACTTCTTTATCATTGACAATCGCTCCAACCATTTGATTGCCAATATCAGAATGAATACGATAAGCAAAATCAATAACCGTTGCCCCTTTCGGTAATTCGATCACTTCCCCTTTTGTCGTATAAACATAAACTTTATCAGAAAATAGTTCCGTTTTTACTTGATGAACAAACTCTTGATTATCAGAAAACATACTGTTAATCTCTACTAATGATTGAAAAAATTGATACTTATTCTTTAGTTCCTTCTGCATTTCATCCCGGGCTTGTCCTTTATGAATATCCCAATAAGCCGTTAAACCAAAGGAAGCAATTTTATCCATTTCAAAAGTTCTAATTTGAGTCTGTACTAAACGATCATCTTCTCCAAAAACAGTCGTATGTAAAGAACGGTACATATTCGTTTTAGGATTATAAATATAATCTTTAAACTTATCATTAATCGGATGATATTTAGAATGAACTAACCCCAATGTTTGATAACAATTTTTAATATTATCTACCATAACTTTAAGAGCCAAAAGATCATGAATATCAGATAACTTATGACCTTCTGTTAGACGTTTATAAATTCCATAAATATTTTTAGTCCGTACCTTAATCTCATGAGGAATTTGTTCATGATTTAATATCTCTTGAATCGTTTGTAGCATCTCCATGAGACAATGCTTACTTTCTTCTTCGACTCGCCACTTAATCTCTTCAATTCGAAAATATTTTTCTGGATAAAGATAGCGAAGAGACAAGTCTTCTAATTCTGATTTAATTCGATAAGCACCAATATAGTAAGCCAAAGGAACAAAAATATCCATCGTTTCCATAGAGTTTTCTTTTTGTTTGAACTCTGTCTTAAATTGTAGGGTTCTCATATTATGAAGTCGATCAGCTAACTTAATGATAATAATTCGTACATCACTCGTTAAACCCGTAATAATTTTTCTAGTATTCGCTAAATTTTGTGCTTGTTTAGAAGAAAAATTCATTTTACTAATTTTCGTTACTCCATCCACCAAATGCGCAACGGTTTCATTAAAATCAACACATATATCTTCCAACGTGGCCTTTGTATCTTCACATACGTCGTGTAAAAGACCCGCACAGATCGTATCTCGATCGGCATGCATCTCTGCTAAAATATAGGCAACCTCAAGCGGATGAGTAATATAAGGTTCTCCACTTTGCCTAAAGGTTCCAGCATGTAAATCTTCAGCATAATTATACGCTTTAGTAACCATATCAACTGCATCAGGATCATATGTCTTGACGATAACCAGTAAACTTTGTAATGTTAACTTCTTTTCCATCTTTTCCTCCCAACAAAAAAGCATGACCGCGCTCACTCGTCATACTTTCTATACCCATAAACATTTTCAAAAGGAAACAGCAAGAAAACATCTTTACCCAAAAGATGATTTTATTAAGTACATAAACAATATCTTCATTTGCTCCAATGTTCATAACTGACCCTCTCAAAAAATAAATATATGAATCAAGATACTATTTTTAAAAAGAAAAATCAAGTCTTTATCTGAAATTTCTTCAGAAAAAAGAAGTATCTCTACTCCTTAAAACTACATTGATAGTTCACCATATCGACTTTACCGTTAGGAAGAAAGGTGACACCTTCACTTTCTAATAACTCTCTTTGATTAGAAAAATGAAAAGCTGTTCTACCATCATGTCCAACCACTCGATGACAAGGATACTCACCATAATACACGGCATGACTTAAAATTCTTCCTACTAATCGAGCATAATTAGGATACCCTACCATTTTCGCCACTTGACCATAGGTCACTACTTTCCCCTTAGGAATTTCCGAAACAAACTCCAAAACAGAATAAGCAAGTTCCTCTTCCATAAAAGTCCTACTCGATCGTCAACGTTCTACCTAATGGCTGAATTTCTACATAAGTATTTCCATCATTAAGTTCAATTTCGGTACCATCCATATAGCGATAAATAGTTTTTTCTCCTCTACTCTTCTTCTCCCAAGTAATCTCGACTGCCTGACCATTAGTAATATAGTAACCTTTACCACTACCAATATTCTCTAATGCTTGACGACCGTAACTATCCAAGCTATAATTTCTCACTTGATAAGTGATAATATTTTTCGTTGTATACTGATTACCCGTGATGTAATCTTTATGCGCAACCCCATTTTGGCTACGGTAATATACTTTATTTACCGGATCATAATCGAAACTAGTATTACGACTTCCCGAATAATCAATATAAACACGATTAGCTGGAATCACCGTACCATGCGTAGCTAAATCTACTTCAACTGCACTATAATGGAAAACAGGAGATGTTTCAGTAGTTGTACGATAACCCTTTTTAGAGACTTGTTGATTGATGTTCTCCATTGAAGTAAAGGCAGTATGCTCAGTAGCAAGTCCTAGTGATCGATCACGCCAAAAACCACTATCATACAAGAAATTTACATTTTGAATACCTAAAGTACGAACATCTCGAAGTGCCTGATCACTACCACCAAAATGAATATATAACGCATCATTTTCTAGAGCATAATCCAAATAATAAGGACGAGCACTTCGAACCGAACCAATCCGTTCTGGCATTTTATCTTTATAAATAGCCATCAAACGAGTATATCCACCTTCAACAATCATCTCATAAACTAAATAAGCATCTTGTAGTCCAGATTGATATCCCCATACAGTACGAATATTATTAATCATTACCGCAACATTACGACTCTTAGAATCCAAGTCGATAATCTGTACCTTCGGTGGAGCTGGTTCTGGTGTAGCTTCAGGTTCTTCCGTTTTAGGATCTTCTTCCTGTTTATCCACTAAATCCTTTTTTCCAGTTCCAAATACAAAAAACAAAATCACTAGTACAATTAATAAAACAACCAAAACACTCCACAAAATAATCTTTGATTTCCTATTTAAATGAATCTTTATCTTTTTCAATGTCTACCACTCCTACTACTATTCTATGTCCATTATATCATATTTTAAAAATAACCAATAGTCATTTTCCATAATCCAACTTATTTACAAAAATATAGATAAAAAAGGAAATACCAAACAAATAATCAAGTATTTCCTTTTTATTTACAATAATACTCTTTAACTAAAATCCATAAATTACAATTAATACTTAGCGATAAATTTTATTATTAATTTGTTTAACTAATTTTATATTAGACTTTACTTCACTAGGTGTACGTCCTATAAACTTAGATATTTCATCAACCCGACAATGAGAAGGAAGATTGTACCTCTTAGCATGTAATAACTTACTGATCGTAATTAATTTCTCATTTAACTCATTTTCATCAAGAACATCTTCTCTAATTGTCTTTCCGATAATCCCAATTTCCTTCTGTGCTTCTTGAACTAACGAGATATTATCTTCCACTTCATCGACTTCGCCAAAAGGGTATAATCTTTCTACCTCTTGTTTTAGTTGTAAAGAAATTGGCATCATCATTTTTCCTAACAAACAAAAATCATAACCAACAGAAAGATCAAAATAACTAAGTATCGACATCATCGTCTGCATTCTAATATTAATATCTTTACTTTGAAAATTAGGATTTTCTTGATAAAACACTTTATAGATTTCAATCATTCGCTTAGAATTTTCATCAAGAGTGATTTTCTTCACTTTAGTCAAATCATAAATATGATCTATCGCTTCAGCTACCTCTTTAGAAACGGTTTGAACAGTCGAATAGTCCTCTAAATCACGATAATCATCTTTTATCTGCAAACCACCATGATTAGGTATATATGTGATTTCTAGAGTTTTATCCTTTCTCTGTTTTTGACAAAAGTACAAATTCGTACAATCGTATTTTACTATTTCTAAAGTATTTTCATCTTCATAAGAAACAACTAAACTCTTCTCCTCAATAGAATCTAATATTGTTCTAATCATCATAATGTTTTTTAACATATCATTACGACATTTAGTATCGACAAATTCTTCTAATAAAGACTCGAGTTTACCAATATTAATATCTTGATAAGCTAATCCTTCATATCTAACTTCTATATTTCGCGTTAAAGTCTTTGAAGCCTTTCTTATACTGACCTTTTGCATAAAATTCACTCCTTTACTTAATATAAGCTTAACATTTTCTTATCAAAAAAGATAGTAAAAGCAGGTTAATCAATTACGAAAGTAACTAAAGCTTTTTGAATAAACGATTACATTCAAGTTCTACATCTTGATTCTCCTCATAAATAGTAGAAAACTTATGATCTTCTAACTCACAATTTAGCATTTCAAAAAACAGTTTGACTAATTTTTACTACATAAACCATACCGGCTAGAGCTATCGGAATACTAGAAATCAAAAAGAAAAAAACATTAAAAAATTGGTAACTATTAAATAAAATAAAATCGAGTTACATTAAAACTCGATTATCATAATACAAATTTTACAAATGTTTTGTCAAAATATTAGGTTTTACATAGGAAAGAACTTCTTCTTCACTATAGAAAACACCTGATGGATCTCGCTGAACCATTTCCGAATACCCTATTGTATTATTCTCTAATTTTAAACTCAATTGTTCTTTGTCATAGATAACACCAGATGCGGTACTAGCATATCCAGTTATAACAATATTTTTATTGCCCTCAATATCCACTAACGTTCTGATTCCATAGGTCGTCTTTTTAACGTCTCTAAACAAAGCATTATCCTTTGTTTCCTCATGAAAATAAGAATAACAATTACTTAAAGTAAAGCCATTTTTCTTAGCATATTCCACTAAAGCTTTCGTTTTTTTCAACATTGTTTCTTCTTTTAACGCATTAGGATACTTTTCTAACAACAAATTTAATTGGGCTAACAATTTTTCTAAATCATGCTGAATACTAGTTGCATGATCATATTTAATCCCTATAGGGCTTTCTAAAAAACCAACAGTAAAAAAATGTTTACCTTCATTCCAATCAATCAATTGATTTTCTCTATTTGCAAAATTTACTATTCTTTCTGTCACAATGACCTATCCTCATAAACACCTCTTTATCATACTCTTCTATTTAACGCAAGAAAAAATTAACTATGCATAATCCAAGACAAGGAAAAGTATCAGCTAAAATCTATCTATTTCTATAATTCTTTTCGCATAATGTAACAGTTCTTTCCTCCATACATAAGTTTCTTTTTATACTTCTGATAACCTATATGTTCTAAACTGTTAAAACTTGCTAAATTATCAGGATGAACTGTAGCATAAGAATAACGAATAGTAGGATTTTTCTTCTTTAAAATAGATTCCGCTTCTAAAATCATTTTTTGTTCTAAGTGATTTCCCCTATATAAAGGAAGAACCCCTGCGTTATCCATCTCAATAGAAAAAGGAATTTCTTCTATCTGGATCTATATGATCCTCCACCAACAAAAATCCGGCTAAATCCTCCTGATATAAAGCTTTAATCATTACCATTCCGCCATTAAACATCTCTACTAACCTATCGTAATCCGCTAAACCAATCGCATACCATTCTTTATTTTCTAATAAATCATAAAGATACTTAATCGTATCGATTATTTTCTCTATATCTAAGATACTTCCTTCTTGAATAGTAAAACTCATAGCCCACCTCCCACTTTTAGTGTCATTTCTTTCTAACTTAAACAATAACTAGTATATACTTTTTACTCTAGTCTTTTAAATCTTATTGTTTATCCTAAATACAACTTTGTTGATTTTCCCCACTTAATATACATATACATGTACTAGAAGGAAAATAAATGAATCAAAATGATTATGTAAGATTATCTTTAGAATTACACTTATTTTTTGATCGTATCATGAAAGAACACAGTTTCTTTTTAGAAACAGCTTTTACGGAAAAAAATAAAAATTTTAAAAATATAGCTGGTGACTTTCAACAAAACTTTTCCCTATTACTGGCAGAAATCACAAATCTAGCCAACAATAATGTTAGTGAAGATTTTCTAATGGCTAACGAAATGATTACTAAAAATACACTAGAAGCAGAAAGGAAAACAAGTGATTTATCCGCAATAAAAATCGATACCAACATCACACAAAAACAACAACACTTAACAAGTGGAGTAACGAATGTTAACCGGCAATTAGTAAATACCATTAGTAATATCAATCAACAGACACTACCACTAATTAAAAATTTAATAGAATTTAAAACCGATATATTAAATAGTGTTCTATCTTGTAAAATGTATACAACCAATTATCCATTATTAATAGAACATATCATCCATGAAGCAAAAATGTACTATAACCTACTAACTAGAATAGAAAATAGACAATTTTTTGATGAACACTATATTCATGAACAAGAATTATTCTGGAACGATATCATGAAAGAACATGCGGAATTTATTAGAGGGTTACTTGATCCAAGTGAAAAAGAATTAATCCTAACGGCCAATAGATTTGCTCAAGAATACGAAGCAATTATTCAACAAGCTAATAACTACCCTGCTAATCTTACCAATGTCAGTTTAAATGAGACGATTAATTTTAGAAACTTTAAAATAGCGGGAGAAGAAGGTATACTAAATTGTAAAATTAGAAGTATAATTGTTCCTCTACTAGCCGATCACGTTCTAAGAGAAGCTAATCACTTTATTAGAATATTAAGAAGTGCGAAAAGATAAAGATAAGTAAAAATAAATTTTCATATCCCAGTCATTACATTCTGCAACACGTATATAGAAAACTTTTCTTAAATAGAAGAAACCTTCCCGTATGATGAAAACAGGAAGGTTTTTATATGAAAATAATTTGTCTAGCACCAATAGACATGATATAATCAATTATCAAAGAAAGGACAAAATATGATAAAATGGCAAGAAAAAATCAAAATAAAAAAACATAGGCAGGAGTTCGAGCATTATCTTTTAACATTTTCTAGTGACTTCAACCACCAGATAATGAAAGAGAATTTTGAAATTGTCTTAGACAAGCTTATCTCTTTAGGAAAGGGATTAGGATTTACTAAACCAGTAGAATATCTATTACTTACTTCTACTCTCATTCAATCGGGTGTTTTTTCACAAGGTTCTTTTGAATACGATCAATCAAATGGAGATATTATATCGTTTAAAAATGAACAATACCTCGCTTACACTATATTTAATGGTTATGGAGTATGTCGCCATATTGCTACCTTTTTGCATCTTCTTTTAGATCGATTGATGATTACTAATTCTATTGTTCTTGCCGAAGGATATTCTGAGGAGAATAACCCTAGTGATGACTTAAAAAAAATTTGGATTGACCTTAATCGACGATTTCAAATTTGCCCTCCAAGCCATCACATAGTAAACTACATTAACGATAATGGCTTAGAATATATCTTTGAGTTTTCTATGCAGTATACAGGAGTACTTTCCTATGTCAATCAGCAATTATGTTATCTTTTTTTTACAGAAGACGAAACTAACTCTTCCCTTTTAACCTTATACAATTGTACCAAAAAATTATTGCCGATATTTAATGCCAAAACAGATTGTGAAACTATTCAGCCTTTAACCATAGAAGAACAAGTAGAAATTGCGACTGATTATGTAAATGCCAAAAAAACGATCAAAGAAAAAAATGACACCATCATGCGTTTTTACCAAGACATTCAGATCGATTGTCAACACATTCGAGATGCTTATCAACAAACATTAGAAATAGAAAATTTATTTAAAGAAAATTATGCCACTTCCTGCACATATTCTAAGAAGAAAAGAAAGTGACTTTTTATCTATCATTAAAATTATTCTTTGTAAACTTAAGATTTTCTTAAGAAATAATCATAATTTCCTATGATATAATAAACAAAAAGGAAAGAATGATCATTATGGCTAATATACTTATCGTCGACGATGAACAAGAAATTGCTGATTTAATAGAAATCTATCTAAAAAATGAAAACTTTACCGTCTATAAATATTATTCTAGTAAAAAGCTACTAGAAGACATCGATCATCTCACAATTGATCTTGCGATATTAGATGTCATGATGCCAGAAATAGACGGTTTTTCGCTATGTAAGAAAATTCGAGAAACCTATAACTTTCCGATTATCTTCGTGACCGCTAAAGTAGAAGATATCGATAAGATAGATGGCCTTACTATCGGTGGAGATGACTATGTTACTAAACCATTCCAACCACTAGAATTAGTCGCTAGAGTAAAAGCACAATTACGACGATACCAAAAATATAATTCTTCTAATCATCATCAAAATCGAATTGAATTTAGAGGATTAGTGATCGATAAAGATACTTATGAATGTAAATTAAATGAGAAAAAACTAAATCTAACCAAAACTGAATTTTCTATTCTTTGGATATTATGTGAAAATCGGGGAAAAGTAATAAAAAGCGAAGATTTATTTCTGATGATATGGAAAGAAAAATATTTTGAAAAAGACAACAATACCGTCATGGTACATATTAGACATCTAAGAGAAAAAATGAAAGATAACGGTAAACAACCAAAATATATTAAAACCGTTTGGGGAGTAGGATATAAAATTGAAAAATAAAAAAAGAAAAAATCCATATCATCGCTTTTTAATTCGTCTTTGTATCTACACCATTTTATTTACTGTCTTAATTCTAATTGCGGGTACTGTTTTAAAATACCTGGATTTCGATTGGTTATATCGTTATTCTCCTGACCTATATTATTTTTTACGAACCCTAGGACAAAATCTATATAATGATAACGTGATCTATCTTCTTATTCTTTTATCTATTTGGTTTATTGGATTTCTTCTTGTCTTTCATCATAAATTTAAAAAAACATTTACAGATATCGATTTTCTTGCGGAAGGAATAGATTCCCTATTCGATAAAAATAGTGAATATATTTCTTTACCAGAAGGATTAGAATATCTAGAGAAAAAATTAAATCATGTAAAACGAGAAGCAGAAAAAAATGAACGACTAGCCAAAGAAAATGAACAACGAAAAGATGAACTCGTCGTCTATCTAGCCCACGATATCAAAACACCATTAACTTCGATGATTGGTTACTTATCTCTTTTGGATGAAATTAACGATATGCCTAAAAAACAGCGAGAAAAATATATCCAAATTGCCTTAGATAAAGCCTATAAACTAGAAGAATTAACCAATGAACTATTCGATATTACTAGATTTAATTCTGAAAAGATTATTCTTGAAAAAGAAATGATCAATCTAAATTTGATGTTTGACCAAATCATCGATGATTTCTATCCTACCTTGATCGAATTGAATAAAAAGATTGTATTAAATGCGACAGAAAAAATCATGTTATATGCAGATTCTGATCGACTCGCCCGAGTCTTCAATAACGTAATCAAAAACGCTCTTTACTACAGTAGTGAAAACAGTACCATTACGATAACACTAGTCAAAAAAGAAACAACTGCAGAAATTTTTATTGAAAACTATGGAAAACAAATCCCTGAAGAAAAATTAAATAAAATATTCGAAAAGTTCTATCGTCTCGACTCTTCTAGAACAACAAAAACTGGAGGAAGTGGATTAGGTCTCGCCATAGCTAAAGAAATCGTCGAGCTTCATGACGGAAAAATAATAGTTACAAGTAATAAAGACAAAACAACTTTTCAAATTATTCTACCATTAGAAGAAAATTAAGAAAAACTTAAGACTTTCCTAGGAATTTTTCAAAGTATAAAAAGAAAATAACGACTACAATAATCCTATAAAATGATTATTTCTAAAGGAGAACAAAATGGCAAAAAAGAAGAAAAAGAAAAGTGCATTAAAAAGAATTTTACTTTTAGTTGTAGTGTGTTATGGAAGTTACTTTGGAATTTCAACATATTTATTATCTGAAAATACCAACCCCGTTCAAGAAGAAACCATATCAACGATTCATGAAGAAGTCTTTCCGCAAACTGGTGATCCACTAATCGATAATCTCTACCCTTTATCCTTAGAAGATGAACGAATACTAACGATTATCGAAAATAAAGAAGAATATCCAGATATTTTATTAGAAATGTTAGGAAGAAATATCGATATGATTGACTATATGCTTGGCTATCCAGAAAAGAAAGGAAACGTTTATACAACAGAGTTAGAAGGCATAAAAAAAGGCACCTATCCCCTTCTCCTCCAATACGATACTAGATGGGGATATGCTAGTTATGGAAATAGTGTCATAGCGATAAATGGCTGTGGCCCTACTGCGATATCCATCATAGTAGCTGGTCTAACCGGAAGAAATGATGTAACCCCTTCAAAAGTAGCTTCACTTGCTGAAGAAAAAGGCTATTATGTAGAGGGAATTGGAACAAGTTGGTCACTAATGACAGAAGGCGTTAATGAATACGGAATTATAGGAAAACAAATCACATTATCCAAAAGTAATATGACCAAAGAGTTAAAACAGAATCATCCCATTATCACTAGTATGAAACCAGGTGATTTTACCACGACTGGACATTTTATCTCTATCGTAGGAATTAAAGATGGAAAATTTATTATCCGCGACTCAAACAGTAAAGAAAGAAGTAATAAGCTTTGGAGCTATGATACCCTTGCTCCTCAAATCAAAAATCTTTGGACCTTCAAGCTACAAGATTAAAGATTTAAAATCACAATCGAAAAATTCAACAAAGCAGCAAATATTAACCACAAAAGATAAGGAATCTGTAAATAAGCCGCCCGATGAGAAACCCGTTTAAATTGAACGATCATCTTCACTACTAGATAAATCAAAAATAAAATCCATAAGAACGCAAGAAAACGAAAATTCAATGTAAAGAAAATTGGCGACCAAGCCAAGTTAACGAATAATTGTTCCATATACGTAATTAAAGCTGGATAACGTCTAGGGTTGTTGCTTTGCGCAATCAGATAACTAGAAATTCCCATCAAAAGATAAAGAATTGTCCAAACAATCGGGAAAACAAAACCAGGTGGCGCAAAAAAAGGTTTAACTAACGCTTCATAAGAAGCTGTAGGTTGTGACAAAAAACCGATCAGAAATCCTAAACCAAGGGGAATCGCTAAAAAGAAAAATAATGCTTTTTGATTTCTTCGACGCATAAAAAATAACCTCCTAGTTATTCTTATGAAAAGAAAAAAGAGATTATTAATATAAAGTAACGACAACCAATTCACTTTTTCCCGCAGTACGAATAGGAATTCCCCAGGTTCCATAACCATTTGAGATAACTAGATGATAGTTATCTTTTGTTTTGGCTCCACTTTTGACAAAGAAACTTCCAGGAAATAATTGACCTCCATGAGTATGACCAGATAGCTGTAAATCAACGCCTAGTTGGTAAGCTTGATTCTCATCTTGCGGTTGATGATCTAATAAAATAATGGGATAACTAGAATCCATATCTTTTAATAAAGTGGTGAGCGGAAGCCGATTAGAACGAGAATAATCTTTACGACCAACCAAATAAAATGAATTATCTACCAAAGTAACATCATCCGCTAATACTTGAACATTTTCCTTTTCCCAAGAAGTCCTTGATTCTTCAGTCAAACGGTCATGATTTCCTTCAACATAATAAACACCATGAGAAACCGCAACCTTTCCAAACTGCGAATACGCATATTCTTTTAAAGAATCCGGCGTCATCTCATCGAAAATATCACCAACCAATACAAGAAGATCCACATTCTCTTTTTCTACTGTTTCAATAATTTCATCAACTGTATATTCTGTCGTTCCAGTTCCCAAGTGTAAATCCGATATCATCGCAATAGAAAGTGGTTCATCTATCTTAGAAATGTCATATCGATAGTGATGAACTACAGGATGATTTGCCATATATAAACCATAACATGTAACAAGTAACGCCAAAACAAATACGGTAATTCCACGAGCGTATAACTTAGAAATAACTTTGTAAATCTTACTATTCTTTTGACGATGAAAAAGGAAAAAAATAAGATCAAATAAAATGTAAAAGAAAATAACATAGAAGAAGAAAACCGCAAAGTAAGATAACGTCAAAATAGAAATAATAAAAATACTAAAGATAATCAAATAATAGAAAAGATTACTCCACTTACTCTTAGGATCGGGAACTAATTGTCGTAATTTTCGTCTTAAATAATACCCAAATAAAAAAGCCGGAGGAATAAATAAAAGATAATGAATGAATAGCATTTCTTTCACATCCTAACAAAGTTCATTATAGAACATTTTAGAAAAAAAGAAAACTCTCTTTATTATTTTCATAAATAAGAAAGTTTTCTATACTTCATTAACTTCATTTTTATTTCTATTCTGTTCTTAATGCTTCAACTGGATCTTTCTTACTAGCCATACGTGATGGAACTAATCCAGCTATAACGGTCAAAGTCATACTGATAATGACTAAAATAATCGCACCAACAATTGGAAGAGAAGCAATACCAGAAATACCAACTACATGTTTAATTATCATATTAATTGGGATATTTAATAATACGGTAATTAAGATTCCCATAGTACCAGCTACTAGACCTTCGATAAAGGTTTCAGCATTAAATACTCGAGAAACATCTTTCTTAGAAGCACCAATTGCTCGTAAGATTCCAATTTCTTTGGTTCTTTCCAAAACAGAAATATAAGTAATAATACCAATCATGATACTAGAAACAATCAAACTAATAGCCACAAAGGCAATTAAAATATAACTGATTGTATCGATAATCGTAGAAACACTAGACATCATTACCCCAACGATATCGGTATAGCGAATCACATCGGCTTCATTGCCTGATGTTTCTTTATCCTGGTTATAATCTTCGATAATCTGAATAATTTCTTCTTTCGAATCAAAATCTTTTGGATAAATTCTTATCGAAGATGGTTTATTGATATCGACTACACCCAAAGTCAATAAATTATCTTCGTAACTCGCATTTGCATTTTCAGAATACTGAGTGAGTAAAAGGGATAATTCTTCTTGAGACAATGTCGCAAGATAAGCTTTTTGTTCATCGGTTAATTGATCGATTGAAAACTTATCATTAGAATCAGAAAAAGGTAATCCAGTAAAGATATTAACATCTGGAGTAGCAAGTTGTTCTTTCGCAATTTCTGTTTGATTTACTTCTTCGATAACATGTTCAGTTAAAGCATGAGTATATCCGATTGTACCTGATACACTAGTTACAGCTGCCTCTTCATTTGGACGAAGAATACCAACCAGTTTTATTTCTGGGGATGAATCAACAAGTTCTTTCATATAAGTAGTATCTCCACTTTTATCTAGCCAAATACCATCACTTTTTTGATAATAATCCGTAGGAAGAACAAGTTTAAACGTCAAATCTAAAATTTCTTCATAAGAATAACTCGTATTTTCCGTTTCAATTTCTTCTCCATTTTTCATTTTATCCATTAAATTAGCTAGTTCATCTTGATCTTTTAATCCTAAAGCATATAAAGCATAATCACTAATTTCGTTATCTTCATTGACAATCATCACTACTTCATTATACGCTTCAGGAAACCGTCCCGCTAAAACATCATACTGACTAGAAAGTAACTCTTGATTATTCAACAATTCTTGGAAAACATTAGTAGAAGAAATACCAGAACCCATCGTGTTCTGCATTTCCATCATCTCACTCATTCCATCGATATTAAAGGAATCAAAAACCGACGAAGGATTGACACGAAGAACTTCCTCGCTCGTATCACTCTTATAAAGCTCGATAGGAAGACGGTAAGTATATTGAATATCCGTCGTATAATCGCGGATATTCGTCTCATCACCATCTAAAAACTTTTTAAATTCCTCCAAATTATTGGTATCTAGTTGAGTGGTCATCGAATTGATAAGATCCGTCATAATATTACTAGAATAAACCTTGTCCAGCTCGTGTTCTTCATCATTTTGTTCCCCCATTAGTGTTGTAATCATACTAGCGGTATCGACAGATTGTTCTTCAACAGTAAGTGGATAAGAAGAAAGAGTATCCTCCTCGACTCGTGAAATATAATTTTGAACTCCACTTGATAAAGACAAAATTAACGCAATACCGATAATTCCAATAGAACCAGCAAATGCTGTTAAAATCGTCCGTCCTTTTTTGGTCATTAAATTATTTAAACTAAGCGATAATGCCGTCATAAATGACATCGAAGTCTTCTTAGAAGAACGTTTTTTTGTTCGCTCTTTCTTCGCCTTATCCACTTTAATATTTTCTTTTACTGGATCTGAATCATCAATAATTTTACCATCCAACAATTTCACAATTCGTGTTGAATAAGTAGTGGCTAAATCTGGATTATGAGTTACCATAATAACTAGCTTGTCTTTAGCAATTTCTTTCAATAATTCCATAATCTGAATACTTGTTTCTGAATCCAAAGCACCAGTTGGCTCATCAGCAAGTAAAATATCTGGATCATTGACTAACGCTCTAGCAATTGCTACTCTCTGCATCTGTCCACCAGACATTTGATTAGGCTTTTTATGCATCTGTGTCTCTAAGCCAACTTTTTTCAATACTTCAATAGAACGTCTTCTTCTTTCCTCTTTAGAGACGCCAGATAAAGTAAGCGCTAATTCAACGTTCGATAAAGCCGTCTGATGAGGAATCAAATTATAACTTTGAAAAACAAAACCTATGGAATGATTTCGATAAGTATCCCAATCACGATCACGATATTTTTTTGTCGAAACACCATTGATAATTAAATCACCACTAGTGTAATCATCTAAACCACCGACAATATTTAATAGCGTTGTCTTTCCACTTCCTGAAGGACCCAAAATAGAGACAAATTCATTCTCACGAAATTGAATACTGACATCATCTAAAGCCTTCTGTTCTAACCCAGCAGTCACATAGACTTTAGTAATGTTTTTTATTTCTAACATGCATTCTACTCCTTTCTAACCAACACTCTATACTATTATACCAAAAACTCTTCATAAATAACTTTTTTTCTTTGTTTTGAATAAAAAAACACTTATCTTTTCATATTATATATGGTGATAAAAATGAAAGAAAATAATGAATTATTAGAACACATCTATCAAGATGCGGAAATGGCGTACTACACCCTAGAAAAACTAGAAGAGTTCTTAAAAGAAAAGGATAACAAAATTAAAGGACTAGTTGAAGAGATAAAAATAGAATATCAGAAATTTATGCAACAAGCAGAAAGTCATCTAAAAAAAGATAAACAAGAAGTAGTTCCAGAAGCGATGATGACAAAATGGATGGCCAAAATGGGAATCAAAAAAGAAGTAGATAGTGATAACAGTGATTCGAGTATTGCCGATCTTTTAATTAAAGGTATATCGATGGGCTCGATCAATATGGAAAAGAAGATCAAAGATTATGAAGAAAGCTGTAACAAAGAAGATTTAAAATTAGCTAAAAAGTTTCTCAAGTTTCAAGAAGATACCATCGAAGAGTTAAAGGAATATTTATAGGCATCCCTATTTAGAGATGCCTTTTCTTTGTCTTCTACTCTTTCGATGATTCTGATAGCGAAGTTCCTTGTATACTTCCATGACCACTAAAATAATCAAAGCGAGTAACAATAAGTAAACTAAGTGTAAAACAGGTACTGTTGAAGTTTGTAAAAAGTGACTGAAGAAATCGACTTCCATGACAACAATCTGTAAAAGTATGGAACAGACGATAACAATAGGAATAAACATGTTACTTCTTAAGGGTATTTTGAAGGTGGATTGCTTTTCACTACGACAGTTAAAGACATGAACATTCTGCATAAATACCATAAGAGCCATAATATATCCACGAGCTAGCGCAACATCCATACCAACTACCTTAATCAAGTAATACCAAACACCAAAGACGATAAGACCAATAGAAGCACCCGCTATTCCTACTTCGGTTAATAGTTCTTTATTGAAAATGGTTTCTTTCGTACTTCTAGGTTTTTCTTTCATAATACCCTCTTCAGCTCTTTCGAAAGATAACGCAAAATCTTGTAAACCATCTGTTACGATATTTAACCACAATAATTGAATGGCAACGAGTGGCATCGGTAAGTCAAGCAATATCGATAAAACGAAAAATAATACTTCCGCTAAACCACAAGACAGTAACATATAACTGACTTTTCGAATGTTACTGTATGCACAACGCCCTTCCTTGACACCCGCAACAATCGACTTAAAATTATCATCGATAATAATCATTGAAGCCGTCTCTTTGGCAACATCAGTTCCACTACCCATTGCGATTCCGATATTAGCCCCACGAATCGCCGGAGCATCATTCACACCATCACCAGTCACGGCAACAAATTCCCCTTGCCGTTTTAACGAATGAATAATTTCGTTTTTATCGATTGGCGTTACTCGTGAAAAAACACGTTTTCCTCGCACAAAATGGTCAAATGCATCTTGACCTTTAGAAAAAGCTTCGGCGACTTCCTGTCCAGTAGCGACTTCTTCATAAGAAGTAACCAAATGTAATTCTTTCGCAATCGCAAATGCCGTTAAAGGATGATCACCGGTAATCATCAACACTTTAATACCCGCACTTTCACATTCTAGAATAGAGTCTTTTACTTCTTCTCTGATTGGATCGATAAAGGCTACCATTCCTTGAAAAATAAGACTCGGAATATCGCTAGTTTCAACCATCTCTTTGGGTTGAAAAGAAGAACAAACCCCATCCGCAATAGCAATCACGCGATACCCTTCACGAGCCAAATCTTCATTTTGTTTAGCTAATAAAGTGGCATCTAGTTCTTTTTCTTCTTGTTGATCAATCATCTTTGACGAAAACTCTAATACCTTTTCAAAAGAACCCTTAACAGTACAACGTACCTCACCATTTAAGCGATAAAATACCGCTGAATACTTATTTTCTGATTCATAAGGAATTTCCGCTAAAATTTCAAAGTCTTCACTACTTACGCCTAACTTCTCAGCTAAAGCCAAAAAGGCAATATCGATCGAGTCACCAAAGCTTGTCCACTTATCCCCTGCTACTTTTTCTAATTTAGCTTCGTTATTTATCTTACCAAGTTGAGCTAAAAAAGTAACCTCTTCTACCTTGGCATCTCCTACAGGAACAACTTCCCCTTTTCCATTATAACCCGTCCCGGTAATCGTATAACAATCCCCGTTAGGTAGTAAAATTTTCTTTGCTGTCTGTTCATTAACCGTAAGCGTACCTGTTTTATCAGAAGCGATTACAGTACAACTACCTAGACTCTCGACCGCATTTAACTTCTTGACAATGACATTTTTCTTTGCCATCCGGTTAGAGGCAATCGTTAATGCCATCGTAAGAGCAAGTGGCAACCCTTCAGGCATTGCGGATACGGATAACGCAATTACCGAAAGGAAGATCTCTGTACCTGTTACACCTTTATAGAATAATAAAATCGTAAGAATTATCGCAATGACAATAATCAATAAACTGATCTGTTTAGAAAACTTGTCCATTCGAATCGTAAGGGGAGATTTAGTTTCTTTCGTGTTGTTTACTCGAGACGCAATCGCTCCAATTTCTGTTGCCATCGCAGTAGCGACAACGACACTTTTTCCTCGACCAGTTGTGACACTAGTACCCGCAAAGGCCATATTCTTTCGATCAGCTAAATTCACTTCGCCATCCAACAAAAGATTACTCTTTACAATTGGTAAACTTTCTCCTGTTAACACCGACTCATCAATCTGTAAATTATGACAATCAACTAGTCGTAAATCAGCACTGATCTTATTTCCTGATTCTAATAAGACAATATCTCCAACTACTAACTCACTAGAATCAATCTCTACTTCTCTACCATCTCGTAATACTTTACAACGAACACGAATCAAATTAGCTAGTCCTTCGGCATTTTTCTCTGCTTTCCATTCCTGAAAAGCCCCTAACAATAAATCGACCAAAATGATAAAACCAATCGCAATCGCATCGACATATTCCTGAATAATCAACGAAAAAATTACCGTAACCAACAACAATAAAACAATTGGATCTAATATTCCTTTAAAAAACAGTTTCCAAAATCCATCTGTTTTTTTCTTTGGTAATTCGTTACGACCATATTGTGCTAAACGTTTCTTTGCTTCTTGCGTCGTAAGTCCTTGCTCACTAGTAGAAAGTTTTTGATAAATATCTGTAACTTCCTGTTGAAACCACTTCTTTTCCATAGAACCCCTCCTATTTCTTAATAGTATACCCAAAAAAGAAAGGAACTAGTTAATCACTTTTTAACTAGTCCCTATTTTTATTTTGTGAAAGATCTTGGTTTGTAAATTTTTTCAACATTATATATTTGCGAGACTGTTCATGTTCTTCTTCATCGTCTTCTCCTTTTTTCTTAGAAGAAGAAAGATGTCCGTTACCATGATTGTCGTTATAGTCATCCACCAATTTCTCAACATTGACATTTCCTTTTTTCTTTTTTCTCTTTTTTAATGCAACACCAGCACCAACTAACGCTGCTACTCCTGTTACTGTAAGTCCAGTAATTACTGCCGTTTTCTTTTTCATTTATCTTCTCTCCTTATTTTAATATCTTACTGTTTAAATCATATTTAAACTTAATTACATTATACACGAAATTAGAAAAATAGAAAGACTTTTTTTCTAATCCCATACTTTCCCATAATTATTGTTCTCGTTTTACCTGGAAAGTAACCTTGGTTTCTAAACCATTCTTACCGGTTGCGATACAAGTAATCTTTTGATCCTCTGTACCTAAATAATTATTATTAGAAGGATCACAACTATAAGTACCACCACTTGAACCAAAAGTAACTTCTAGATTATTCTTGAAATCATATTCTTGGCCAAAATCTAAAGTAAGCGTATCTTCCAATACTTTAACTTTTGGTTTTTGCTTATCTATATAAACAACAAACTCATCAGAGGTTACTTCTTGGTTTCCAATCTCATTCGTTACATGGACAACATAAGTACCATTTTCATCAACAGTAATATTAGGAAGTGTTGTTTCTTTATAAAATTCATCATTTCGATACCATGTATAAGTATATCCAGATGTACTATTTGCAGGATCAGTAGTAACTTCTAATATCACTTCCATTGGACTGTAATCACCACTTGCGACTAGATCACGATCAGGATTACTCAATACACCTGTAACAATCGCATATCTTAATTCATCTTTATCTATCCGAATTGGGTAATTACCACAATTTGCCGTAGCTTTATTATCCTTTTCATCATAGGCTTCAACTGTAACAAATTCACTAGAAATACTATCTTTTAGTTGAATAACTCCTTCAAGATCAGATAACATTGTCACATCACTATATGGATAATGATCACCTATATAATAGCGGAATTGAGAAATTTTAGAAGCAACATCTCCACTTGCTTTTAGTATCAAATACAAGTCTTGATCTGTCCACTCGCCATCATAGGGTTGAGTTCCCTCTTGATCGTAAGCAACTTGGCAAGCCAAATTATATTTTTGCTCTTCCTGATAATCTCCTAAACAATCTTTACTTTTCTTGTCTCCACACATCAAACATACATGATAATCTAAATCATAATCATAAGCAGAATTTGTGGTATCAGAACGACTGTCTACGTAAACATAAGATTCTAGATTACACTGTTCACTTTTATCATAGGGATTAGTAAAACTCTCTAATAAATTACTATCTACTAAGTCTTGTAAATAAAAAAATTCATATCTTCCTATATTACGAGGTAAAACATATTTTGAACAAAGTTCATTCTTCTCATCCCCATAAAGGCAATTATCTACTAACAAGATTACACTTTCCAAAAATTTTTCCTCATAATTCTTGAAATTTTCATTTCGTTCGCTTGCCAATTTTGAACTAATAAAAATAGCTAATCCCACTAAAATTACAATTAAAAATATGATAACTACAACTAAAGAACTTATCAATTTTCCTCTGATTTTCTTCAACTTCTTTATCCATCTTCTCATTTATTTCAACTCCTCTTACCTATTTCCGGGTCTATACTATTTCGACATTTAGAAAGTACGGCCTCGATTAAAAAACAAAATACTGCGTAAAGAGGGGAAAGATCATGGAGCAATGAAAAAAGTGATAAAACAATCGTCATAATACCAAAAAAGATAATCCCGTACCACAAAAACTTTCTCTTTTTTAATCGCTTTAACTTTTCATCGTTTGTAATTGTTTGTTGTCTTCGTTTTCTTTCCTTCATCAATATCCCTACTTTTCTATTCTCTTTATCACTTGTTTCATTTCTTTACGAATAAAACAAGCATTATAAATATCTAAAACTGCATAAATAATTGTAAAAATCCCTGCCACTTGCGTAAACGCAATGGCTCCACCAAAAGGATTAATCATCAATAAAATCCCACAAGCTAAAGTCAAAATAGAGGCAATAATTGCACGCATGTAATTAGGTATTTGATTACTACGTAAAGTTAAACCATACTGTAATTTACTAATACCACTAATAATAAAATAAATCCCCAAAACGAATGGTAAAATACTTACTACAAACTCAGAATTAAAAATAAAAATTAATCCTAAGATACAAGCAATAACTCCAACAACTAAATTTGCGTTATACTTATTTTTAAAATAATCTACTAAAGAAACAAGCCCAGGCACCAAAATAACTAGTCCAATAATAAAAGAAATCGTTCCTAGAATAAAATCTGGTTCAATCAGTAATAAAACACCTAAAACAAACATAATGATTGAAGAAATCAGTGAACTAACAAATAATCCTTTTATTTTATCCTTTAAATATTCCATATCTACCCTCCATTATAAGTATAAAACATTTTTCTTCTTTTGTGAACACAAGAAGCAATTAAATAGAAAGCATTTGTTTAAAATCTTTAGGAACTTTAGAAATAAAAGTAATTTTTTTCTTAGTAATTGGATCATAAATAACCAATTTATTAGCATGTAAATATAAACGTTTGGCTTTACATCCTCCGTATTTACTATCTCCAATTAAAGGATGACCAAGATAAGATAATTGAACACGAATCTGATTTTTACGACCAGTCATCAAGGAAAGACTTAGTAAACTATTTTTATCTTCAGAAAGAACTTGGTAATTGGTAATTGCCTTTTTTCCATTATCATTAGTAGGACTAACATATACCTTATGTTGTCTATTTTCTTTTAAGTAATGAACTAAGCGACCCTCTTTAGGTTCTAAAATACCACTAGCTACCGCTGTATACTCCCTAGTAAGTGCCACATTCTCCCAATCTTCTTGTAACTTTTGTTTCAATTTCTCGTCCTTGACAAACAAAACTAATCCTGAAGTTTCTCGATCAAGTCGGTGAACAATAAAAATCTTCTCTTTTTTATTCTTATTATTCGCATACTCTCGTACAAAGTGATATAAAGTTCGATTTCGCTCTTTATCAGTAGAAACAGTAAGCATTCCACATGGCTTATCGACAACCAAATAATAATCATCTTCATAGACAATATCAATGTTACCAATCTTTGTTTCTTTCTTTTCAGTAGAAATAACGATCTTTTCTCCTTTTTTCACCATATCATCAAAGTTAAGTACTTTGCCATTTTCTAAAGTAATCGCATGAAACTTAAATAAACTTTTAATCTTTTTTTTCGAATAATTTGTATGAGTAGACAAGAAATCAAGTAATTTCATCTCTTGTTGAACTGATAAAACCATCATGAAACATTCTCCTCTCTAAGAATAGAATATGCTTGAACTAAATAATCGAATGAACAACTCGCATTGGCTGAACTAGGAGAAGGAAGCAAAATAGCCTCTTTCTTCACGACTGGGTAAAGATACCTCTGATATAATTCATAAGCACGTTTCCCTGTCACAAAAATACGTTTGACTTTGGTTTTCGCTAATAGTGATGAAATGTCATTTACTTGAACATCAGTAATAGAGGCATCACTAGAAGCATGAATCCGACAGGAAGCAATCACATCCCACAAAGCAATTTGGTGACGAGTTAAAAATTTCTTTTTTAACGAAATAGTCTCAGGAACTTCTTCTTCATATAAAGTAGCCAATACTTTCCAAAATCGATTGGAGGGGTGCATATAATAAAACCCCTCTTCTCTCGATACAACAGAAGGAATACTTCCTAAAATCAATATTTTTGAGTTTTCATCAAAAAAGGGCGGAAAAGTATGCGTTACAACTTCCCTTTCCATTACTCTACAACTTTAATAGACGTAATGACTGGTTGATTTTCAGGAAGGACAGTACCATTTGTATCTTCAACTTGAACATCTTCACAAATTGCGTCAACTATTTCCATTCCACTCGTTACATGACCAAACGCAGCATACTCACCATTTAAATGTGGGCTATCTTCTTGAACAATAAAAAATTGACTAGAAGCACTGTTAGGCAAACTAGAACGAGCCATCGAAATTACTCCTCTTACGTGATCGATCGAATTATCTACTCCATTAGAAGAGAATTCTCCCTTAATCGTTCGGCTACTACCGCCACTACCATCACCATTAGGGTCTCCACCTTGGATCATAAAGCCATCAATAATTCGATGAAAAGTTAACCCATCATAGAATCCTTCTTCTACTAAATCAACAAAATTTGTCACCGTAATCGGTGCTTCATCCGCATCGAGCTCTACCGCAATCGTTCCATAATCTTTTACTTCTATTTCTACATTGATCTTTCCCGTTAAATATTCTGTTTTTCCACATCCCGTTACCATAAAAACACCAACTAATACAATAACGAACATTAAACCTATTTTTTTCATTTTATTTCCTCCATTATATAATTTTCTTCTAAATATTCTTCTAATGTGAGCTTTTGACTCATAATTTTTCTAGAAAGCGGATATCCCACATAACGAAAATGCCAAGGTTCATAATTTACCCCTGTCACCTCTTCCTTATCTTTAGGATAACGTAAAATAAATCCATAATCTGCACAAAGCGTTTCCATAATTTGATATTGTTCTCCATATTCTTTTTGTTTTTCACTATCTAATTGATTAGATAAATAATCGTCCTGAGTCCGTACAGTAATATCTAAGGCAAGTCCCGTGTGATGTTCACTCGTTCCAACAGGAGCGACTTTCTGAGCTACTTTCTCTTCAGGATATCGAGAATAAAACTCATCGATAATTTGTTGTTGTTCAGCAAGCGTTCGATAACCACTAGAGATGGAAACTTGAATTCCTAATTCTTGTAATTTGGTGCGAAAAAGTAAATAATGCTCATACGTTTCTTTTTCTACATAAACATCCTGACCGTTGATATCCTTTGTTTTTACCATTTCTATTCCCAGATAATCTTCTGCTTGATAAGGATGAAGGCGATTCACTAAAACATCATAATGATCAAAAAGAGAATCTCTTCTTTTTTCTAAAATCACAACAGTTTCGATATGATAAGTATTGGGAAACATATCGACTAAATGAACATGAGAAAGTTGATAATTAGAAAGTAAACTCTTTAAATCCCGTGCTAAAGTGACAGGATCACAAGAAATATAAACCATACTATCTGGTGAAATTTTAAGAATCGTTGCGATTGTCTTACTATCTAATCCACTACGTGGTGGATCGACAACTAAAGAATCGATCTGTTCAAACTCATCAATATAATCTTCTACTTTTCCATGAATAAAAGAAATATTTTTTACCTGATTGATCTCTTGATTCATTTTAGCCGCCAAGACAGCATCTTTAACAACTTCAATCCCAACTACTTCTTCCACATACGGCGTAAGTAATAATCCAATCGTCCCAGTTCCTGAATATAAATCTAAAACTTTACGATAGTGCTTATCCCGATAATAATTGATTACTTTCTGGTACAAGTTAAGCATCATGTCATAATTCACTTGAAAAAAGGCTTCTGATAAAATACGAAATTGGAAATCAAAAATTTTTTCTGTAATATAACGCTTACCAGATATAACTTCACCATTTAAAAGAAGGGAAGCTAAAGGAAAATCTTGAAAAAAAGAACACAAGTGTTCAGAATTAACTTTTCCCTTTACTGCCAACATTAATTCTTTCAAACTAGTCTTACGAATCATGACTTCCAATACTTCTTCATCTGGATAAGTCATCAGATAATCTCGCATTCGTTGATAAACTTGATCGATTTCTTCATCGACCAATAAACACTGTTGAATTGGGGTTAAATCACGACTTTTTTCTTGATAGAAACCCAGTTCCCCATTTAACCCATGAAACACAACTTTATTTCGATAATGAGTAAGCTGACCATGAGAGATACTTTCTATTTCAAAATCAGAAATACCCGCAAAACGAGAAAAAAGTTCACGCACTTTGTTTTCTTTGAAAGAAAGTTGTTTCTCCTCGGCTTGATGCATTAAACTACAACCACCACATCCTTCATAATGAGGACAAATAGGCTTTACTCTCTCCGAAGAAGGTTGAAACATCTTTTCAATTTTCGCTACCGCAAAAGTCTTCTTCACATTAGTAATCACAATACGACATTGATCCCCAGATAAACCGTGTTTAACAAAAACAAGCTTGTCCCCGATTTTGGTAATTCCATCACCAAAGTGATCTTGTTTCGTAATCGCAACATCATATTCCGTATGTTTCTTAATTTCTTCTAACATCTACTAATCACACTCATCTACTATTATACAGGAAAACTAATTTTTATGCTACGAAAGAAGGAAACACCTTTACTTCCCTAAGACCTTTCTGTAATAATCATTTTGCATAATATATCTACTGATTAAAATTTTATTACTAACGACATTATTCATTTTTCTAACATAATCACTATCTACACTAATTCCATCACGACTTACAAATTTACCACTACTAGCATAGTACGTCCCCTGATCACTAACCCAAGAAGAGTTACCAAATATCGCAACTCCCGGTTCAGTACTTAATATATCTTTTCCAATAATAAGTCTAGAATCATATTCTACGCCAAATAGATTATAAATGGTCGGTAATACATCTATCTGACTTCCTACCTTATCTACACTTACCGTTTCCATTTCACTATTCCATAAGATAAAATTACTTCTGTTAATTTCTACTACACTATCTTTTTCATAACTAGCTAGTTCATTTACTTCATCAAGAGATAAATAATAAGGATAATGATCTCCAACTAACGCAATCACTGTATCCTTTAATTCACCAGCTTCATCCAATTTCTCGATTAATAACGCTAATGCTTGATCAAGTTCTATTTGAGCAGCTAAATAAGCAAGAGGTTTTTCCGAATAATTTAGACCTGCTACATCATCTCTATGTTTAAGAGACATCGCATTAGAACCGAAAGTATAATCACCATGTCCACTAACCGTCGCATAATAAACCATGAACGGCTTATCCTTACCCAGATAATCAGAAACAGTTGCTTCGATCATTTCCACATCCGATTCTGGCCACTTGTTACAATTCATTCGCCTTTCTAAACCATTACGACAACCCAAAAAATGTTCAAACCCTAAAGAAGCTAAATACTTATTTCGACTCTGAAACGTATAGGTATGATTATGATAAGCATAGGTATTATACCCCAGTTCTTGAAATACAGTCGCTATCCCAAAAGGATAAGCATTTCCCCCACTCTTCCACGAAGACAAAAATCCTGATGTGGCGACTAATCCCGTAAGTTCTTGAAACTCACCACCAATGGTACTACTTATCGTTGGCGTATAGAAATTATTAAACTTAAAGCCACTATTCACTAACTGATAAAGTGTAGGCGTAACATCTTCTCTTACCGCAATTTCATTAAAGCTCTCCGCCATAAATAAGATTAAGTTCTTTCCTTTAAAATAGTTCGTATACTCGTTTTCTAATGTTCCATTTTCTTGCTTAAAATATTCATGCATCATCCGAATAGTACTATTACTTTCATTAGCAATCAAAGAATCAAAATCAATATCTAAATGATGATATCCATATTCTGGTTCCTTATCTTCATTATCCACTTCATCAGTATCATCTTGATCAGTATCCTTATCAACATCTTGATCAATATCATCATCCGTAATATTTAGTTTTCCTTCAAAACCAAATATAGTTCTTTTGATATCTATTCGGAAAGCATCAAGAACACCAAATTTTCTTATATTAAGTTCATTATTACTGATATTAAAATATAAATCCCTTGCTGAATTAATCGTATTACCATTCAAATAAAGACTTCCTATAAACAGTATATAAACGAAAATAGAACCAGCTAAAATTCCAATATGTTCTTTTCCTCCCTGTTTATCAATGACTAATTTCTTATGAAAAACTAATAATCCGATAAATGGTAAAAACAAGAATAGTATTCCCAATAAATTTTTGAAGATAAGTTTCAAGCCATCCCCCATAAAACTCATCACTTGATCCGTAGCACTTAAAAGAGATAAATCAAAATAAAAGCCAAATATCTTAAAAATGCATAACTGCAACACAAAGATACAAGTGATAACAAAAATCGTTATATAATAAATCCCTTTATTTACCCGATTACTACCCCATGTTACAAAAAAACAAACAAGTAGAGTCACAAATACGCTATATAAAAATACATACAATAGACTAATACTAAATAGTGCCCCTTTAGTTAATAGTCTAAATACAATTTCCAAATACACTAATACTAACAAAGTAAATACGAATAGATTTAAATTCTTTAATTTGTACTTCTTCATACTCTTCACCAATAAAACTTATTATACCATATATTATCCTGTTATCATTATAACAAAACCATCAACTAGTGAAAAGAAGTTAACTAATTTTTCCCAAGAAAAAAAGGAATATTTAACTATTCCTAAAATTCTACATATTCTCCTGTATCGTATAAAACGCCATCGATTCTAAGATAAATAGAATATTTACCACTTAATCCTTCCGCATTAATATATTTCGTAATAGAAATTCCATTCTCTGTTTCTTCTTCGGTAAAGATATCTACACATAACGCCGTATATGGTTTCTTACTGACGCGAACTTGATAAATATTAGACTGTAAATTCTGATAAAGGACAACTTCTACTTCGTTTTCCCGTTTAAATTGTCCTTTGACAACTAAGCGATCAAATTCCTGTTCAAACGTAACATCATGGTTTTGATAAGTGTCATCTATCTTTCGACTAGACAGAATAGCGCCTATCTCACTACGAGTAACTTCTGTTTTCCCTAAACTACCTAAACGTTTTGCCTTTTCGACAGAAAATTCATCTTGATCAGTATATAGACTCATCTTTTCTACTCGGTAATTGTTGGTTGGTAACTTTAGTTCAAAAACCACTTCATCATCAATTACCTCTACGGTGTCTGACAATAATTCAGCTCCTTCACTAAATCCAGCTGGCTGATTAGAATTTTTACCATCCACATAGACTATCCCACCAGAATGAACAATATAATGATTTTCTCCTAAATAATCAACATCAGAAATATAAGGGGAATAGAATTCACTACCACGTTCTTTCCCATACTCCCATACTTGTTCGATTGTCATCTTATCAGTATCAATCTTATACATGACTCCTCTAGTGTAACTCTCATCAGCTGGTACATATTCGTCTTTAATTTTTGATTTATTATTCCCGTTATCTAAGATAAATACATATCCTTCTGGCGTAATCATCGCTGCATGCTGACTCCACTGCCATTCAAAATCATCTCCTACTGGGGTAAAGAAATATTTCTGATATTCCTCGCTCCAATTCGTAGGATCTCCAATAATCCAGTTTAATTCACCAGTTTCATAATCGATATTAATTACCGCATCTTGATGTCTTCCGGATAAGGTAATAGAGTTAGTAGCTTCATCGTACCATACTGAGTTATTATGGAACCAATCGTAAGAAGACCAGTTTTCACTTTTTCCATCTTCCATTGGTAAAATATCTTTCAAATCAAAATGTTTAACTTCTTCTCCTGTTTTCCGGTCAAGTTCGACAATATAATCTTCAACCGTACCATCATCATTATTAAAATCATCACTAGCGACTAACAAATTACCATTAGGCATCTCATAATAATCGTGATGGTAGCCACCTTCTAGACTATACTCCGTATAAATTTTACCTAATAAATCCATCTCGTATAATCCTGTCATATAATATGGCGAATTGACAAGTCGTTCAGTACTAACTAAGAGATGACCATTCTCTAGGCGATCAATCTTCCAAAGAGCATAATTCGTAAAATACCATCTAACATCTCCGTTTACATCATAAGCACATGTATATCCTGAACTAGATGGGGTATAAAAATAAAGCTCATTACCTAATTTCTCTTTGTCTGCATAAACATCTTCTGGAATAATCATATCATCAGGTAACGCTTCAGTTTCAATCTCAATCGTTTTAGAAACTAATTTTTCCTCTTCTTCATATTCTACTTTTACTTGATTTACCGTACCAGCATAGAGGCCATAGATTGGTAAACGATGTTCTTTAGTTTGATCAAAAGTATGCGTATAAGTCGTTGATTCATCTTTTCCTGGAATCGTTACTTTGACTTCAACTTCTTCTTCTGTATCAAACGCAATCAATGCCGTAAGCGGAGAATTTCCGTAAGGATTTAAAATTACCTTAACGTTATCTATCGTAAATCCATCTAAATCAAAGTCTTCTTCTAAGTGTTGTTGCTTTTCTACCATACTCTCTACATAAGCAACTTCTTGATGATTGATCGAATGTAAGTGAGCATAGAGCATAATTCCGCCACTAATCACTAAAATAATCGCAAGGATAATAACAACCAAAACCCATCTTTTTCTTTGTTTCTTTTTTTTCATGTTTAACCTCCTAACAACTCCATTATAAAAAAAAACTATCAAAAAAAGCAATAAACAAGAAGTTGAAAAAAACTCAAGCATAAGTTGAGTTACTTCGTACAACGATCATTAAACGATAATGGAATGCGATAAGTAGTTGTTTTTTCTAAAGAATTAGAAGCATTAATTTCTAAATATAAACTTCCTTCCGAATAACGAGAACAGTCGCTAGAAAAATCATCGATTTTAAAATCAATCCCACGAAGATATTCTTCTAACGTAATCATCTCTTCACCTTCATATTTCGCTTCAGAAATTTTCGTCGTACTATCCTCTTGAACTTCGTATAAGACACAACTGATTTCTTGATATAACGTACTATCTTCGCCACCACAATAATCAATATTAGAAATATATAAATGAGAGTTACTTCGATTATAAGCTAAACTACCCGATATCGTAAAATGACTACAACTAGTAGATAACGTTTTAAACTCAAAATCATCGTTTTGAAAAAAGAAAAAATATCCTCCAATAAGCAAGGAAAAAACAAAAATTCCAATTACCCCAATTCCTATCTTTACTTTCTTGGATTTTTTTTGTTTGGGAGATTCCTTTACTGTAATTTC
Source organism: uncultured Bacilli bacterium (assembly GCA_944350365.1). Lineage (GTDB taxonomy): Bacteria > Bacillota_I > Bacilli_A > RF39 > UBA660 > Alloscybalousia. Next base: position 7,396 of record CALVOU010000003.1, on the reverse strand, counting down.
GCCATCAAGAAAATCACCGATATCCATTTGAAAATCAGCACAAATCTGTTTTAAGAGCGCTAAATCAGGCATATTTTTTCCATTTTCCCATTTCGATACTGCTTGATAAGTAACATGGTAACGTTTAGCAAATTCTGCTTGCGTTAAATGGTGTTTTATTCTTAGCTCTTTAATTAATTGTCCAACTTTTTCTTGATCCATATTACCACCTAAATTTTCCTTATCTTTTTTTATTGTATCATAAAAAGGAAGGATTGACAAAACTTAGCATGTTAAAAAATCTCCCTTTACAACTTATTTTATATTACGACATTTTTTTCTGTTTTTGAATTTCCTTTGGATGAACCGAAGAAAAGAATTCACCTAATGTCGCATACGGTTCACAATCTTTTTCTAAAAGACAAAGTGGATCACTCACATGTTCATATCTCTTTACATATTCCCTTTCTACTTTAGGTAAGATATCTTCCCTAGCACTTAAAAACTCATCCGCAATAGAAACAATTAAACGGTTCATTTCCATTCGATTAATTAAATATAAATCTTTTGTAGTTCTATCATCTTGCTGTTCGTAGAAACTATCATCGATCATATATAAGGAAAAAGGTAACTGATAACTTACATTTTCTCCAAAACGAAGATTATAAATTGCCCAATCACATAATTGAATATGAAGATTTGTAAAAATATCTATGGTTTGATTTAAAGAATGTAAATAAGAAAACACTTGGCTTTTCGGTAAATTACATAAAAGATTGCTTGTATTCCCTTTTGATTCATATAAATAAGGCGCTGAACAGCCGATATAAGCTCCTCCTTGATCAAATACCGGAGAATGACTAACAATAACCGGTAATACCTGAGAAGAAATCGACCCAAAATAAGTGATAGTCTCTAAATCAGGGTAATCTTCTACCTCATCAAGATTTAAATAAAGTTTTACGGCCAAATCCACATTATCCTGACAAAGATGATAAACCGTTCCCGATGTACGACCACCCTGTCCTTTTTCTTGAGGATCAAAATAATACATATCCTCATTTATTCTAAGCCAACTTTTCATTTAAAATCTTCTCCTTTTTACGAATTCTACTTTATCTAATAAATAATCTTGAAGTGAAGAATAATTTCTACTCTCTGTTTTTAATAAAGAAAAACTATCTTCACTCTTTAAATAAGGGGTAAGAATCCTTTCACTGACAGGATCTTTCAAAGACTCAGCATAGCGAAAGACAAAGTTAGCGATGATATCATTAATTAAATAGAATAATTCCCGTCTATTTTCTTCAAAAGTAATTTGGGAATCAAAATAATAGCCATTATCATCAATCATATATAGCCCTAATGGTAAGTCTTGTCCCCTTCCATACAATAAATTCCCAACTCCCCAATCCCAAAGAACTAATTTTTTCATCGTGACTAACGCAATCTTTTCTTCTAACTGTGAAAGATACATATAAATTTTTTCTAACGGTACTTGATAAATCACTTTTTCCGTAGGACCATATTTTTCCTCAATATAAGAAGTCGCACTACCAATATAATTGCATTCTTCATCAAAGACCAGATATTCACTTAGACAGATGGGAAAACTATCAAGATAAAACTCCTGCAACCTAGCGATATCCTCTAACTCTAAATAATCAAAAGAACGATACAGCTTAATCGCATAATCGATTTTTCTTTTCAGTACTTGTAGACGATAACACACTGTGGTTTGCCCACATTTTTCATCAATAAGTTCCAAATCGTATTTAACTCCCGCAATCACAATTCGTTTTTTCATGATTAAATCCCCTTAAAAAGTGAAGGCTATTCTAACATATTTTTTAATTTTTGAAAAGAGAAATGACTATTTTTAGGTAACTTTATCCATACTAAGATAAAGAGAGGGAAGAATCATGATTACACGTTTACAAATAGATACCAATAATGCTGATGATATTATTTATCGAACCATCACTATTCAAGAACAAAAAATCACACTAGTTTACAGCGAAGTACTAACAAGTGGCGCAAATGTTAGCGAATTCGTATTAAAAAATCTAACAAAAATTATCGACGAAAAGATAACGATTACTACTGATCTTTACACTTTCTTTTATAATTCATTACCTAGTCACAATATCAAAAAAATTGAAGACTATACTGACTTACAAACCAAGTTATGGAACGGATATGTCATCTTTATCTTACCAGATGATAGTTGTTTTGGAATGGAGATTAGAGCTTCCCTTGATCGAGGAATAGGCAAAGCGGAAGCAGAAGTGTCTATTCGTGGACCAAAAGATGCCTTTACAGAAAACTTTAATACTAATTTAGGATTATTACGAAAACGATTAAAAACGAGTAATCTTTGGACTTCAACACTCATGATTGGAAAACAAACCCAAACCAAAGTAGGTATCCTTTATATACAGAATATTGCCGAAAAAAAATTAGTTACGGAAATTGAAAAAAAATTAAATAAAATCAATATAGATGGCATCATCGATAGTAGTTATCTAAAACAATATCTCAATCAAGAATCGGCGATTTTTCCAACCATTATGACAACGGAGAGGCCAGATTTAGCGGGTATGGCTCTACTAGAAGGAAAGATCATTGTCATGATCGACAACAGTCCCTATGCCTTGATTCTTCCCTGTTTCTTTATTGATTTTTTTCATACTCCCGATGATTATTATCAAAAACCAATTAATATTACATTCATTCGCTTAGTACGATTAATTGCCTTTTTCATTGCGATTTTAATCCCCGCTTACTATATTGCGATTACTACTCATAATTATGACTCCATCACGACTGATCTACTCGTTAATTTCCTTGCGCAACGAAAAACCGTTCCTTTTCCAGCTTTGGTAGAAGCACTACTCATGACCATTTCTTTTGAAATACTAAGAGAAAGTGATATGCGAATGGCTTCTACTATGGGAACCGCAGTCTCTATCCTAGGTGGTTTAGTATTAGGAGATGCTGCTGTTAGCGCGGGAATTATCTCGCCGATTATGATTATCGTCGTAGCGATCAGTGCGATATCCGGATTAGTATTTACCTCAATTGAACTAACTGCCGCAATTAGATGGTGGCGAATTATCTTTATGATTCTAGCTACTTTACTAGGTATATATGGAATATTTTTAGGCATCATTCTTCTAACTACTAAACTATGTAGTATCAATGCTTTCAACAAACCCTATCTTGCTCCATTTGCCCCATTTATTTTCTCTGAACAAAAAGACAGTTTTATCCGTCTCAGTAACCCTAAAACAATAAAAAAACGTAATCCATTACTCACGAAAAAGAATCAAATAAGGGGACGATAATATGATCAAAAAAATTATTACTCTCGTGTTTATTCTATTACTGACTACTAGTTGTAATGCTTATACAGAATTAAGCGATTTAGGAATTACTAGTATGTTAGGACTCGATTATCAAAATGAAAAATTTATTGTCTACACAACGATTATCGCAGATAGAGATAACCAAGAAAATAAAGACAAATATAAAACCTATCACGCAACTGGAAAATCCCTCGAAGAAGCTTTTGAAAATATTTATATTCAAAATAGTAAAAAAATCTATCTATCGCACATGAATTTATTAGTGATTACCGAAAACATCATCGATCAACAATTAACCACGATGATTAAACACTTCTTAACAAACAGTGAATACCGCAACAACTTCCAGATCGTTACCATCAAAAATAACTTAGAAGACTTATTTAATCAAGAAATTACTGCCGAAGAAATCAATAAACTCATTCTTATCAATCAAAAAGAATCTGGAACTACTCGATCTATTGATTTTGAAAGCTTTTTAAAAGATATCCTAATCGATCGCAATACCATTCTTCCTACCATCAAACTAGAAGATACCCTATCTCTAGAAGGATTTACTCTCATTAAAGATCATCAACTCTATGGTAGTTTATCTAACGAAGAAGCAATTTTATACAATTTTCTAAGCAATAAAATCGAAAAAACTTCTTTTCAAGGAATCACTGTCTACGAAAATGAAACCATCATCAATAGCAAGAAAAATAATATCGAGATTATGATCAACTCCACAATTGATGACCAATCAGAAATCTATCAAAAAGAACTAAAAAAAGCTTTATTAAACCTACTTACTACCTACCAGCAAAAACAATATGATCTATTAAAACTAGAACATAAAATCTATCAAAATAACTATTCTTACTACAAAAAAAACAAAGACATCCTAAGTAAACTAGAGTTTCATATCGAAATTCATCCAACAATTAAAAATAATTATCTAGAAGAGGTGATTACTGATGAATAAAAACAAAATTACCCCATTTGAATTAACTACTCTTACCTTCTTTCTCTTTAACTCTTTCCTCTTCACAACAGGAATTCAAAGATTAGCAAAACAAAATAATACCGATAGTGTTCTAAGTATCCTAATTGGTTTTCTTCTTCTATTTCTTTTCTTTCAACTGATCAAAGGAATCTATCAGTTTCATCAAAAACAAGATATTTTAGGAAAAATAGAAATCTTGTTTCCTAAAACTAAGCTTCTAATCTTTTTCCTACTAATCATCATCTTATTTACTCATTTAATTTACTCTATTCATCAAATTTCTACTTTTATTAATTATTATATTTTAAAAGAGGCCAAACTAATTATCATTACAGTTACTCTACTATTAACGATTCTTTATATCTGTAAAAAAGGAATCATCAGTATCGTTAAACTAAGTGAAATTTGTTTTTATCTATATCTATTTCTTTTTATCATCACGATCTTAGGAACATTAAAATATCTAAACTTAGAAAACATTAAACCATTACTTACTTCAACTATTGAAGATAATACAAAATCCAGTTTACTTTATTTTTCTAGTCTAATTATTCCTTTTTTCTTAATTGCGATGTTACCAAAAGAAGAGTTAAGTCAAAAAAAGAAATATGAACAAGCAATTACTAAAGGGATTAGATATAGTAGTTTGATTTGTTTTTTAGAATTACTAATCACGATCTCCATTCTTGGAATTCAATTAACGAAGATTTATCTTTATCCAGAAATGATTGTCTACAAAAAAATTTCATTTTTAAACATCTTAGAACATTTAGAAACGACTCTGGCTTTTTCTCAAATCTTAAACAGTCTTTTTATTATTGTTTTCAGTCTTTGGAGTCTACACGAGATAATAAAAAAAGTTATCCCGTTAAAAAAAGAAAAAGAGAACATTTCTTATTCTCTTCTAATCTTATTATTGATATTTGCAGGTACTCTACTTACGATTCCCCACCGTTATTTTTTAATGGAAAATATCATTATCCTCATCCTATTAGTGTTAATTCGGTTAAAAATTCATTATTCACAAACATATCCAGCCGACTCTAATTGACTAGCAAGCTCTGAAACATTTTGATTTAAAGCATAATTGGTCGTAATCACTTCTTGATCACTAGCGGAAACCGAAGTTGGATCGAAAGTAGCTAAATCAAATTTTTTTACAATATAAATAGAATTACCACCGGTTGTACATTCATAGTTAAACCCTTTGATCTGATGGTATGAAGCAGGAATTTCTTGACAAGCAAGTTGAGCTTCCGAAAATTTTGCTTCATTATCTTCAGAATCTAGAGGATAAATTCGATTAACGGTTTCAGAAACAATTCGCAATTGATTATCTTCATGAAAGAATAAAATGCCTAAACTATCCCGATAATCGGCATTTGATTCATCCTCATAAGTGCAGATAATTCGTTCATACCCACTATCATCGATCAAATCACTAGTCGAAGAACCATTATCGGTTGGAGTTTCCACGTCTGGCTGATTATTTTCGCCTGGTTCAGTAGAAACCGTAAAAACAGCTCTAAAAACAGGTGGAAGTACAATAAAGGAAGATAAAATCAAAATCCCAACAACACATAAAATCCATTGTAAGATGGATAAACCCATAACTTTTTTCATATAGAACCCCTTTCCAATTATACATAAAGTTTACCACAAATTAGCGATGAAGAAAACCTATTTTACTTTAATTCCTAAAATTTGAATCAGAAAAACAGCTTGATAAGGAGAAATAATCATCCCCTTTAAACAATTAGGTTCGATACGAATTCCTTCAATTAAACAACTAGAAAGATCGATTCCGTGCATTGGTGTGGTATAAATTTCTACTTCTGACAAATCATCTTCTTCAAAAACTGCACCAGAAAAATTCATTCCTTGTAATCTAGCTTCTAAAAAATTACAGTGATGAAATTCAATCACTTTACACATACAATCCGCAAAATTACTATATTGTAAATTACAGTTATCAAATAGGCAATCAAAAAAATGAACTTTAGAAAAACTAGTACCTACTAATTTACAATCATGAAATTCTACACGATAAAATGCACGATCGACAAATTCAATATTAGAAAAATCACAATGATAAAATATCACATCCATAAAACTAATTTTATCTAAGTCATGTTTTTGAAAAATAATATCATGAAAGATACACTCGTTAAAATCAGTTACAATCATTCCTTCTGGATATGTTTGTTTAAAAAACTCTAATTGGAAAAATTCTTCCACATGCGTAAGATCTAAAAAAGAAGCTTTAATCGCTTGTTTAATTTTGGGTTTTACTCTTATTTTCATGAAACCACCATCCTATCCTAATGTATCATCAAAGGAAGAAAAAAGCTAGTCCTAATACTAGATTCTAGCTTAAAAATTTAGAAGGATTACTCTTCTATAGGATACTTTTTTCAATTGACTTTTATATTAATAACTAAGAATATAATAAGTATAGGTAACACTTCCATTATTTTTTGATTGATGACCCCACGTACTCCCATTAATATTGACCGCTTGCCCTGGTGTCAATTTGACTGTCATAGAGAAATTCACAGTATATTTTGACGAAGTCTGAATACCACTACTGTTTACGATTTGACCGGTTGTTGTAATATTAGTTCTAGCACCAACATTTTCAGGCTTAGGATTAGATGAACCATCAGAACCTGGAACGGCGCTACCACTAAGAAGAAAAATACAATTACTTGTCGCCGTATAAACAGCCCCCCAATCATCTAAAGTAACCGGACTAGATACTTGCATATTCTTAATAACTGTTGTTTCACCATCTTTTAAACCTGCCTGATAACCAGCATTGTAACCATCATTGTAGCCATCATTATAAGTTTTTCCAGTACCGGTTATCTTGATTCCATTTACCCATGCTGTTTTCCCACTAACAATATCATTTGCTGTTGCCGTTCCTTGGGTTTGACTAGCAAGGGATGCAGCGGTTACTTTTCCACTTCCATTATGATAACCTACAGGGATCGTGTAACTTCCTCCGGCATTCAATGTCTGACTTACCGCTCCACGGTTCGCCATCGTCCCCGTTACTTTC
>CALVOU010000002.1 GCA_944350365.1 uncultured Bacilli bacterium | reverse complement strand
AAAGAAATTAAAAAGTATGAAGAAAAAATTAAAGAATTAATTAATCTTGATAAACCAAGTAGAGAATTATTACAATCTATTATCGATAAAATAATTATAGATAAAGACAGAAATATTGAAATTTTTTATAAATTCAGTTTGTTAAATAATATTTGATTCATAGAAGTTAGTTCTATACTAACTTCATACATTTAAAGGCGAGATAATAAAATAGTAAAGTTTAGTTGCTTATTAGCTTTGTGGTAGAATGGCACAAAGTTAGTGATATAAAAATTCAATTAACTATTTTTAGTAAATTTTAAAAAGTTCCCACCGACTTGGTGGGAAGTTTACAGTAAATATTAACTTGTGACCGTGTTGGGTACAAGTAATATTTTTTAAAATAATAACTTAAATCTAATTTGATACGAAAATATAAAATTAAATTTTATTATGTATCTATTATAAAACTTATGCACACAATGTGCATAAGTAAAAATATTAACTTCTCGACAGTATGTCGAGAAGTAGTTGATTTAATAACTATGTACTAAGTTGAAGTAATAATTAGTTCTATTATAAATAATTAAATTAAAAATCAGTGATATAATAGTAATTATCAATTTTAGGCGGTGATAATATGCAAATAAATATTAAAACTATTAATAGAGCTATTAATCGAAAATTTCATAGGCCATTGAAAGATGGATGTATTTATAATATTTCAAAATTAGATAATGAAAAAAGAGTAAAACATAACGAAACAATCAGTTTATTAAAACAAGCTCACGAAACATTAATGAATGTTGAATATAATCTAAATATATATAATTTGGTTGATGCTAATACTTTGTTAAGAGCTTCATTTGAATATATAATGATGGCAATGATGATTCAATTTGATGAGAATGTCTATAATGAATTCACAATACTTGGGATTGAACGTGATAAAACTAGAGTTTGTGAAATAATTGACAAATTTAGAACACACATGAATGAAATTTCTGAAACAGCTTTTAAAGATATAAATCGTAAAGAAAAACTATCTATGTTAACAGAATTATATGATAAATTATGTAATTTTACACATAGTACTTTAATAGTAAGTACTATGATAGAAATTAACAGTAAAAAAGAAAAAGAAATATTTCAATTACTAATGTATCAAAATTATTATTTTTTAAAAATGCTTTTATTTCTATGCTTGAAATATTTTACGAATGATAATAAGCATTATTTAGAATTAAGAAATGTCGGTTTTACTTATTTATTTTTAATGTTTATTATTAATAATAAAATAAAAAATTATAAGTTAGATTTATCAAAGTATAATGAATTATTATATTTTGATAAAAATACTAAATATTTCGAAAATAATAAAAAAGTATGGAAAAACTTAGTTTTGAATTAAATGAGCTAAAAGTAGCTATAGAAGAAAATAGAGATAGTTTTATAAAAGAGTTATTAGAATTTTTAAAATAAATTTATTATGGGTTAGTTTTATATAATAGTTTAAATAATTAAGTAGATCAATTGACATAAGCTACCGCTTTCGGTATAATTATAACAGAGGTGAAAATTATGGGGTTTATGACTACAAAAGAAGCTGTTGAAAAATGGAATATTAGCGAAAGAAGAATTAGACAATTATTACAAGATGGTAGAATTGAAGGTGCTGTTAAAGTAGGTAATAGTTGGAATATTCCAATCGATGCTGATAAACCTGTTGATAAAAGAATAATTAAACCAGATGATAATAAATTTATAATTGATTTAGATGATAATTATTTTGATGAAGTAGATAGCTTAAAAAAAGAATTAGATAGAAAAAGACCAATACCAAAAGAAACTTTGAAATCTTTAAAAGAGTCTATTAATTTAGAGTGGACTTATAATAGTAATGGAATTGAAGGAAATACTTTAACATTAAGAGAGACACAAGTTGTTTTAGAAGGTATTACGGTAGGTGGAAAGTCTATTAAAGAGCATTTAGAAGCAATTAATCATGAGAAAGCTATTTTATATTTAGATGATTTAGTAAAAGATAAAAATCCAATAACTGAATGGAATATAAAAAATATTCATCAGTTAATTTTAAAAGATATAGATAATGAAAATGCTGGGAGATATAGAAAAGAAAATGTAACTATAAAAGGAGCAACTCATATTCCACCAGATTATTTAAAACTGCCTGAATTAATGGAAAAATTAATACTTAATTACAACACTTGGAACGAATATCATCCAATAATTAAAGCTACATTATTGCATGGAGAATTGGTTAAAATACATCCATTTGTTGATGGTAATGGAAGAACATCAAGATTACTTATGAATTTAGATTTAATGAATAGTGGATATAATCCTGTAATTATAAAGAAAGAATCAAGATTAAAATATTATGAAGCATTAGATAAGGCACATACTACTGGTAATTATACTGATTTTGTTAAATTAGTTACTGGACTAGAGATAGAAATGTTAAAGAAATATTTAGAAATGATGTAGGTGAAGTTATGAACATTTTTAAGAAAAAGCAAAAAGTAAATGATTTATATACAATAGAAGATTTGGAAAAAGCGCGAGATAAAATAAAATCTGTATCTATAAGAGAAAAGAAAAATTTTAGAATAGTTATTATTGATGATGAGGGATTTGATGATGAAGTTTTAAAAAGTTTGGGATATTTAGATATTGATATTAAGGAAAAATATGAAAAAATATCAGATTACGAAAACTATGATATAATTTTTTGCGATATAAACGGTATTGCTAGAGATCTTGATCCTACTTATCAAGGAGCTGCTCTTGCAAAACTAATAAAAAAAACATATCCTTCTAAAATAGTTATTATTTTTAGTTCAAAAGATCAGAGCTTGGATTTTTATAAATTTTCAAATGATGTAGATGATATTATTCCTAAAAATTTGAAAAATGCAGAAATTGCAGAAATAATAGATAAATATATAGAGGTATTTAATGATCCAATTGAAAGATGGAAAAACTTTAGGAGAAAAATTTTGGAACAAGGAACAACACCGAAAAGTGTAGCTTTGTTGGAAGATTGTTATGTTAGAGGCATATTAAACCATGATGACACTACTAAAAACATGGAAGAAATAAAATCAGGAATTAAATCAAGCATTGTTGGATTTATAATCGATAGCGCAATCGAAATTGTTAAGGCGTATGTATTAAAGAAGTAATATGAAAAGTTTTATTCAATATGATAAAAGCTTAAAGACTTTAAATAGCAATAATATTAAAATTCCTGAATTTTGCTTAAAATGCATAAACGATGAAAATAAAAAGTGTCAAAAATTTTACAAAAAAATATTAGATTCTGCAATTGATGGATTATATGAATGTCCATATGGATTTTATACCTTTTTAAAAAAAAATAATATATATACTTCAATTATTTTAAATGACAAAAACAATTCAAAAATATATAAAACATTAAAAATGCATAATGATAAAATATCAAATTATGACATTTATAATGAAAAGCAATTAAAAAATATAATGGAAGATATTGATGAATTATATACTAAAAATATCGAACTAAGAGATTGTATGCATGATTTAAGAAATATGGGTGGATATTTTAACAGTATGTCTGAAAAAATTGAAATTAATCATAAAAATTTGATCGAAGAGGACGAAGATGTAAAAGCTATGCTTGCATTATATGATTTAATTAATTATAGATTAAACGTCTTTTATGGTATTAATGATGCTGATAATAAAAGAATAAAAGCTAAGTTGTATCCACTTATAAAAAAACTACAAGTAATGATGAGATATCAAGCAAGAAAAAAGAAAGTTAAATTTAAAATGGATTATGAACAAGAAAATATAGTGTTATTATCTAAAAATATATATTTAGTTATGTTCATATTAATGGAAAATGCGTTAAAGCATTGTTTGCATAATTCTGAAGTAAATATTAATTTTGAAGAAGATGATAATTATACAATTTGCACAATTTCTAACAAGGGTCCGCTAATAGATGAAGTAGAATGTAAAAAAATTTTTGAAAGAGGATATAGAGGGAAAAATACAATTTCTAAAGGAACTGGAATTGGATTAAGTTTAGTTAAAGAAATTTTAGAAAAACATGATTACAAATATGAAGTAAATACTGTAAGAATAAATAATAATGAATGTATATTTAGTTTTACAATATATTTTCCTTGTGTAAAATAATCTAATTACACTTTGACCATCGCGAGGTGGCGAAGGTGCTGAAATCATTTATCCCCTACGCAGTTCTTCTACTCTGCCAAGACAAATACTAGAAGAAATTGGTTCAGAAGGGCAACCTACTAGGACATATTATCAAAGGAGATTACCTGAAGATCCTTCTAAAGACTATTATTATATTATGCGGGAAACACCTGATACGACTTCGCTACTTATCGAATATGGATTTATCGACAATGCTAATGATGTTAAGAGACTACAAAACAATCTTTTAGATTATGTAGAAGCTGTAGTTAGAGCGGTTACTAGATATATTGGTGTTCCTTATGTAGCTCCTGATGGAATCTCAGAAGAAACTTATGTTGTTCAAAAAGGAGATAGTTTATATAGTATCGCCCAAAAATTTGGGACAACAGTAGATCAATTGAAGAAATGGAATAATTTGACTAGTAATACCTTACAAATTGGTCAAGTGTTAATCGTTTCGGAAAAATCAGAAACCCCACCACCTAATGAAAATTATATTACTTACACCGTAAAGAGTGGCGATACCCTTTATAAGATAGCTAATGAATTTAATACTTCAGTTCAACGACTAATGGAATTAAATGATTTAGGAACTACGGTTTTATCTATAGGTCAAACGTTACGAGTTCCAACATCTGGTTCTTCTACTACAAATACTTATACCGTAAAGAGTGGCGACAGTTTGTGGAAGATTGCTAATCAATTTGAGGTTAGTGTAGACGATTTGATCAACGCGAATAATCTAACTTCTACTGTATTACAAGTTGGACAACAACTAATTATCCCAAATCAGGGTTCTTCTACACCACCAACAGGAGGGAATACGACAACTACTTATACTGTAAAAAGTGGGGATAGTTTGTGGTCAATTGCCAATCGTTATAATACCACGGTAGCTGAACTTAGACGGTTAAATAATCTAACTAGTGATGTGTTACAAATCGGGCAAGTTCTTAGAATTCCAAGTTCTTCAACTTCTAATACGACAACTTATACTGTAAAAAACGGCGATAGTTTATGGTCAATTGCTAATCGATATAACACGACAGTGGCTAGGATTCGTGAACTAAATAATCTAACTAGTGATGTGTTACAAATTGGACAACAATTAATAATTCCGCAATAATTAGAAAAACTATAGAATATGAAACTTTACGTTTTCCTCTATAGTTTTTCTATGGAATAAAAAATAAATAATGAATATAGGCCATCTTATGACAGTTTTATAATGCACTGAAATTAGCGAATTTGTGGACAAACCCCCACATCTGGTTGATAGAAGCAGTGTCCTTTATATCTTCCGGCTAGTTCCTGTTCATACCAAAAATCTACACAATCTGCATCCCCGCTTGGTGCATAGAACCATAAAGCATGGGTAGCTGGATGATAATATTCTCCTCTTAGTACTCGCTCAGCTAGATTTTTTTCTAATGTAGTCGCGCTTGAGAAGAATAGTTTACTATTTACTCCGGCGAATCCTCCAGGAGACTGGTAAATCGTATCGGTAATCGTACGATTATTCTTAAATGTCAAGCAATCGGCGATGGTACGATTGACTACGACATTACCAACCATAAGCATACCTAGATCCCCTTCTCCTAATGCTTCTGCTCTCATCAGTCTAGCTAATAAATCCAATTCCTTGCTCGTATATTGTACTATCATAATATCACCTATTGTAAAATATGATGAAAATAGTAAAAGTGTTATTGAATATTGAAAATGAATATGTTATAATTTGTTTTGTCGAAGAAAATTTATAGGGGATTAGTTAAATGGCATAATAATGGTCTCCAAAACCACTGTTGGGAGTTCGATTCTCTCATCCCCTGCCAGATGTAGATAAAGTCCAATTTTTTATTTGGACTTTTTATATAAAGAAAGATGGGAATATCATGGTAGAAAATGTATTATTGGAAATGTATGAAAATTCTTTGAAAGAGTTTTATCAAAGTGGCTATCATCCACATCCAGCTAACTTGCTTGCTATGTTACTGTTACCTGAAAAAGATAAATTTGAACCATTACCTATTTCTGAAGGCAATTTTTATAGAAAATACCAATCTCAAATTGATTCTAAAATTTCCAAAGTTATTACTGATTTTAAAATTAGTGACGAAGAAATTCAAGCATTTATAGAGGCAAGCGGAATTTTAATGACTGATTTTGAGTCAGATAAGCTATGGTTTGTCTTTGCAGATGGTTTTGGTATCATGCATGGTGAAATGATGTATAGACCAAATCAAACAGATTACCAAATATATAGCCGAATGAATAATAAGTCTAAATGGTATAAAATGACTGAAAATGGATTAGAAGAATATCGTCCAAAAAATAAAATATTAAATAAAAGAACTTTAGTTTGATAGAACCCCGTTTCTAAGCATAGGAATGGGGTTTTGTTTTAATGATCACTATTTTGTTTTAAATATTCAAAAATTCATTATCTTTCCATTATTTTTTTCCCTTCTTCACATTTTGATTATTTTTCTAAATACTAGTTATTTACCCTATTCACACAACCATATATCTCCATATAATACACCAGGTGAAGATTATGGGATTCTTAAAGGAACAATATGAGATGGTAAAAAAACGCGATCCAGCTATTCATCATGTTAGAGAGCTTCTTTTATATCCTTATTTTCGGGCTCTTCTACACTATAAAATCTCTCATTTCCTCTATCAAAGAAGACATTTTTTCTGGGCTAGATATTTTTCTGAACGAGCGAAACGAAAAACAGGAATTGAAATTCATCCTGGTGCGGTGATTGGAAAGAATTTTTTCATTGATCACGGTACAGGAGTAGTTATAGGAGAAACGGCAATTATTGGAGATGACGTTACCTTGTATCATGGTGTTACCTTAGGAGGTACTGGTAAAGAAAAGGGCAAACGTCATCCGACAATCGAAAACTCTGTTACTATTGGTTGTGGGGCTAAAGTCTTAGGCAATATTACTATTCATGAACATGCCAAAATTGGAGCTAATGCCGTTGTTTTAGAAGATGTTCCCCCTTATGCGACAGTCGTAGGAATTCCTGCTAAAATCATTCAAAAAAAGAAACAGTTGGACGAATAAAATCATCCCTGTTTCTTTTTAAATAGAGTCTTCACGAATCGTTTCAATAATATTTTGTTTGCCTATTTTCTTCGTCGAATATCCTATCGTTAGGATAATGACTACGGCAATCACTAGTAAGCTAGTCAATAAATAATCATAAGGGAAAATAAATACTTCATTTTCAGAAATAGGATAGAATGTTTTTATCAACATGACGATGATTAAAGAAATCGGTATTCCCCATAGATAAGTTTTAAGTGCTAAATAAATGCCTTCCCACATTACCATTTTTCTAAGTCCCCTATTAGATAATCCCATACTTTTTAAGACCGCTATTTCTCTACTCCTTAAAATCATATTGGTATGAATCGTATTTACCATATTAGTAATCGCGACGAGACCGATTAGGAAAGTAATACTGTAAAGAACGATTTTTACCGCTAAGATCATGATATGGATTTGATAGTTTTCCATATTGATATTTTCGTAAGTAATATTTGCTCGTTCTTCAGCTGGTAAACTACCTAAAATATCTTTGATTTCGTTATCTAACTTCTTATAACTATCTGTTTTGATAAAAAGATGTTTTATAGTTGCTTCTTCTTGAATCCGAGAGGGCTGGGTATAGATAAACTCTTGATATTGTTCTTCATTCAAGATAATGGAGTTCCAACTAATTGCGTTATCCTCAGTATAGTTTTCTTCTACAGGAGGAAGTTTCTCAGTCATGAAGATATTATCAAATGTAATTGGGAATAAGTCACTATCAATTTCTGGAAATGGATGTATATATTGACTAAGATTTATAGTGGATGTTGTTGGATCTGGATAAACAGGATCAAAGCGAACGAATTCATCGACACTTTTCTCTTCATTATAACGATAAATTGGCTTCCTATTGACAAAAATGATTTTATCCTCAGTTAACCCTAACTCTTTTTTATATACTTCATACACTTCGTCTTCCACTTGAACTATCCCAATGAGATTTCCTTTTTCATTTTCATCAGGATCTATCTGGTCATCGTAATAAAAAACTTTTTGTTTTTGATAGATGTCATCTATTTCTTCTAAGTGGCTGATTTGATTAAGAATACTTTCCTGATGTTTAGAGTATGGTAGATATAGATAAATTTGATATCCTGGGGTTCTTTCCTGACTATTTAGTTCATTGATTAGTTGTTTAATAATGGTTCCAAAAGTCATAAACAAAATTAGGCTAATACAAAGAGAAACTATCGTTACTTTATATTTTTTTTGATCCCGTTTAAAGTTTTTAAAGGCTAAATTTCCTAATACTCCAAATAATGGTCGTTTTTGGGTTTTGTTTTTTCTTAATTTATGTTTCTTTTTTATTTTAATATCTGAATTTTGTCTTAATAATTCAATGGGAGAGCGTTTGACTGTTTTATAAACTGGAGCCATAGCGGATATATAAAGTGTTGCCCAAATAAAGAATAAAGAGATAATAATGAATAATGGATAAATGGCTACTTTGAATGGAGAAACACCAATTTCATGAACTACTTTGTTTAGGATGAAAAGAACTACTCCAACTAAACCTAAACTAAGAACAAAGGCGATGGATATGGCAATAATACCGATAACCAATACTTCTAGGCGAGTGGCTCTTACTAATTGCTTATAGGATACACCTTCACTTTTTAAAACACCATATATCTTTTTTCTTTCCGCAGTAGATATCGAGAAAGAATTATAGATGACTACATAGCAACAAATTGCGAAAATACTTAAAACAATGATTAGTAAACAAACCATCATAGCCATTTTAGAAGAATCACGGATACTTCCATACAACATCAAGAGATTACCATTGATGCTTACGCCTTCATATTGTTTTTCTCCCATCACCATTTCATAAGGCAATTCTAACTTGGCTGCTACCTTATCGATTTCTTGATAGGCATCCTTAGGATCTTGATAAATAATAGCTACTGTTCTTGGACCTGATAGTTCTTGATACGTATAAAAAAATTCTCGTTGGTTATTTTCTTTTTCTTCGTAATAAAAAATTTTACTTTCTTTATATATGCCAACTACTTGATAAAAGCGTCCATTTTCCAGTTCCATTACACTTCCTATAGGAAGATGATTTTTCTTCTGATACCCGCTAGAAATTAAAATTTCTTGTTCTTTCTTTGGAAGACGACCACTCAATAATTCAAAACTGCCAGTTGGGACATCTTCGATCGCAATCAAATTTGCGATACCATTAAAGTTTTTTATTGTTTCTAAAGTTTGATATTCTACTAGCCAGTCGATTTTATCTGAAGAAAAGGCTGTCATCTTCTCTGGTGTCATATTGGCAAAAGTAACATGCTGATAACCACCACTTCTTCTAGCTTCTACTAGCAAGTTTTCTCGCATTGTCGAAAACATCAAACCAATTCCAAACATTAGTATACTGGATAAAATTACGCCAAGTATGGTAACAAAAGTTCTTTTTTTATTATATTTTAAAATACGGAGGGTTGTTTTATACAGCATCTTCATCAGTTATTTTTCCTTTATCTTGATTTAAAGAGAGACTTTCATTACCATTTTTATTCTTTTTTTCATCGGCGACTATTTTTCCATCTTTGATTGTGATTATTCTACTCGCATATCGGGCTAGCTCTAAATCATGAGTAACCATAAGAATCGTCTGTTGATACTTTTGATTAGTAAGAGTTAATAATTCTAATATTTGGTGAGTTGCCTTACTGTCTAAGTTTCCAGTTGCTTCGTCGGCTAACAGTAAATTCGGTTTGATTAATAGTGCTCGGGCAATAGCAACTCGTTGCTGTTCACCTCCTGATAATTCATTGGGTAAATGGCTAGTTCTATTTTGAAGATTCAGTACTTCAATTAACTCATTCAAGAATTCTTCGTCTACCTTTTTTCCATCTATCAGTACGGGAAATTCAATATTTTCTCTTATATTTAACACGGGAATCAAGTTATAAAATTGATAGATAATACTTGTTTTTTCTCGCCGATATTTGGCTAGCTCTTCTTCTTTTAACGAGGTGATATCCACACCGTCAACGATGATTTTTCCACTTGTTGGTTTATCTACTCCACCAATTAAATGAAGTAAAGTACTTTTTCCACTACCTGATGCGCCAACGATCGCAACAAATTCCCCTTTTTCCACAGAAAAAGTGATTTCATCAAGCGCTTTTACTAATTGTTCATTTTTTCCATAATGTTTAGATAAGTTTTCTACCTGTAAAATTGACATGGCTCCTCCTACTAAAAAAAGATGGACGATTATCCACCTTTTGGCTATGATAATTATCTTACCCTTATCATAACATACATTTTTATTATTTAAACTTTTATTTTTTGTTTTGGTGCGTTTTGAGCCAAGTATTCTCTTATTTCATCAGGAAAATATTCTTGTCTAAAGAAAATATGTTGTTTTAACTTTGTTAAAAATGGATTTTCTCCTCGGTGATATGGATTATAATCTCCGTACTCTACAATCATCATCTGGTTTACTTTTCTATCTAAATATTCACTATTCGTATGTATAGAACAATTATTTCCCTTTAAGTCAAAATCAAGTTCAAAATAGAAATTATCTCTTGCTAATATCGGATGTTGGATTTGAAGAGTTAGATATCGATATTCTCTAAAAGAGATAAGATGTAGTTGAAATAATCCTCTACTATCCGGAATCGGATAATCGAAAAAGAGAGTACAATTTTTCTCCAATCCTTCTAGTATTTGTTCTAAAGAAAAATAATGATCAGTATTTTGTTCTTGACTGGTTAACACTTCTCTTAATTCTAATAAACAAGATTTAGCTAATTTGTTTTTTCCTAGTTCCATTTTTAGTAGACTCCTCTCTATTTGTCTTCCTTATCATAATCATCTAAAAAATTATACTCAAAATCTTTTCGATGATAGCCGATAATCGTATCTAGATTCACATTAAAAGCACTTTTAAAAATATTATTTTCGATGTATGGATTATCTTTTTTTAATTCAGCGATTAAATGTTTAATCACTAAGCGTTTACTGTTTAAATTCTGATCATTATTTTCAGCCGTAAATTTACAGGCACAATTTAAAAATTCTAACCGATGATATTTAGCAAAAGAAATAATATCTTTTTCTCGTACATAATATAATGGTCGAATCAATTCCATTCCTTTAAAATTCGTACTGTGTAGTTTAGGCATCATCGTTTTAAATTCTCCCCCATAAATCGTACTAAGAAGGATCGTTTCCATGACATCATCATAATGATGACCTAAAGCAATTTTATTACAGCCTAGTTCTTGAGCTTTACTATACAATGTACCTCTACGCATCCTTGCACATAAATAACAAGGAGACTGTTCTATTTTTTCTACTGCTTGAAAAATATCGCTCTCTACTATGGTAATAGGAATGGCTAAAATTTTCGCATTCTCTTCAATTTTTCTTCTGTTTTCTTTAGTATAGCCAGGATCCATGACTAAAAAAACTAGCTCAAACTTTACTTTCCCATGTCTTTGAATTTCTTGCATGCATTTAGCTAGGATATAAGAGTCTTTTCCTCCTGACATACAAACGGCAACTTTGTCATTTTCTTGGATCATTTCAAACTCTTTTACCCCTTTGACAAACTTTGCCCAGATATCTTTTCTAAATTTGGTAATTAAACTATTTTCAATTACTTGATATTTTTCCATACTTACTCCCTTTTTGCCTTTTTATTTTAACATTTTTTAGCAAGAAAAGGAAGCTCTTTTTATGACAGGAAAAAACCAACTATCATTTGGTATAAACATTGTCTTATAGTAAGAAACTGTTTAACCTTTCTAGTTGGTTTTCTTTTTTATTCTTCTACTTTAGTTAAAGTAACATCCGCTGTTCTAACGTCTCCATCACGATTATAAGTAAGTTGAATCGTATCTCCTACTTCATATTGGTATAATTGATAACGTAAATAAGCAGCATTACTAACTGATTTTCCATTTACGGCAGTAATGACATCACCTACACGTAATCCGGCCTTATCGGCTCCACTACCTGAAGTAATTCCAACAACTACTACCCCTTCTTCGATATCAGAATCTATTCTGATATTATATTGATATAAACGATAGCTATCTGTTACGTTTAACATACTAATTCCAATTAATGGACGTTCGATTTCTTTACCTGATTCTAATTCATCAACATATTTCATGGCATATTCGATAGGAATAGCAAATCCCATACCTTCGATTTCATCTTCTACTAATTTTAAAGAATTGATTCCGATTACTTCGCCATTAATATTGACTAGTGGTCCACCACTATTTCCTGGGTTAATTGCGGCATCTACTTGTAAAACATTCATTACCCAGTCACTTGTTGAATCGACACTGACCGTTACCATACGATTTTTACCTGATAAAGTTCCTTTGGTTACTGTACCACGATACTCATAACCGATTGGAGTACCAACGGTAAATACAGTGTCACCTAAATTAGAGTCTTCACTATTTCCAATCTTAGCTACCTGTGTTACTAGCTCACCATCAATTCTAACAACCGCTAGATCCATGTAACGGTCACTACCTAATACAGTGCCTTCTACTTGATCATCACTCGATAGGGTAACAAGTAATTTATCAGCTCCCTCTACCACATGATGATTAGTTAAAACGTAAGCATATTTAGCGTCTTCATCTTTCTTATAAATAAACCCGCTACCTGAAGAAGTAAGTCTTCCATTTTGATAGTTCTGTAATGTCACAGTCGCATCATAAATTTCTCCTACGGCAGGCGCAATTCCAGTTTCATCAACTGTAATTTCTGAATTACATTTCACAACGCCTGTTGTGTTTGTTGTCTGGTTGACGATTTGATTACTTTCATTGATTTCATCTTGCATGAAATAATAAGTTGCGTATCCTCCGACACCACCAGCTATTGCTACTAATAAAAGAATACTCAAAAACTTTACTAATTTTTCTCTCATTCTTCCACCTTCTTTGTTATATTAGCTAATTCTTGCCAATTGGCAGGAAAGCCCATTCTTGTTAATACTTTATCCATTGTAATTGTTTTTAGGTTGTATTCTAAGTTTTCTAAAATATGTTTTATTTCTTCGGTTAAATTCTTAAATTCCATATCCGTTAATAACTCTTTAATTATAATCACCAGAGCAAAAATATCATTTCTACCTTGTACATATTCGCCTTCTTCCTGCTTTAGTTTAAGTAACTTATGGTAGATTGTCTCCTCCAACTCTCGTTGTGTTCTGTTTTCAAACACGATATCTTCATGAGCACATAGATTACGATAATTCGCTAAGATTGGCAAATAATTTTGTAGAGTACCGGCATCGAGCCCATAAACTTCAGCAATACTATTTTGATCTTCTCGTTTTAATACCGAATACAGTTCACCTACAATTCCAAAAGATAATACTTTTACTAAAACCCATAGCGGGATATAGCCATAATTATTTAAGTAGTGCACTGTTGCAGCGTGTTGAGGAGCATTTATTCTCACTTGGCGTTTCATTTTCTTGATCAAGTCATTAACTTGTCTGGACTTTTGAGGTACATGGGTGAAGTTTTTCGCTTTTAAATAATCACTTTCTTTATAACCATATTTTCTAGATAACTGGTAAGCAATTATCGATTTTATATTATTTTCAATGATCAATAAGTTTTTGAAAATAATATTACGAAACTCTCGATCGAATAAAAAGAGGCTATAGATTTCTTCAAATGTTGTTCCTTCAATAAATCTTTTCTCATTTTCTGATTTTAGAAATAGATGACGGTAACCATTTAAAAAGAAATAGTTTTCTCTTAGTAAAACTCTTTTGGCATAAGTCTTGTCTTTGATTTGTAAGCCTTTATATTCTAAGATTGTTATTTGCTCATCTAGTGTCTTAAAATCTTTATCGAAAGCCATACCACTCATCACCTACCATAAATTATAACACACAAATTATGTAAATTGTATGAAAAAATTGTGAAAAAATATGGGGAAAAATGGAAAACTTTATTTCTAACTATTTTGCTTTTTATTTTCTTCATTTATCTATGGAACAAGAACAGGGAAATTTACATATTCTATAATTGATGATATAATTTTTTTTGGATGTGATTGAATTATGGCAAGTAGTATTACTCATGCATATTTTGTGATGGATGTCTACGACCGTTTGAGTATCCGTAGTAAAGAATTATTAGTAGAACATAAAGAATTATTAAAAACGGCTGCTCAAAATATGGACGTATTATTTTTTTACAATCTGACTAATTTAAGAAAAGGTAAAAAAATGCGTGATTTTGGTTCTTATTTTCATCGTCATAAAAGCTATGACTTTTTTTCTACTTTAGTCAATTATATCAAATATAATCATTATCAGTATCATCCTGAAGTGATTGCTTTTCTCTATGGGATGTTAAGTCATTATGTACTAGATTCGACGATTCATCCGTATGTGATTTACCGTACTGGTGAATATGATAAAAAGGATAAGAATACTTATCGTTATAATCAATTACATGGAGAAATGGAATCTTATTTTGATAACTATTTAGTCATGATTAGAGAACATATAGAGCCATATAAATTCAAATGTCATGAATTCTGTTTCAATGTAAATACGCTTAGTCCTGAACTTATTGAAGTAATAGACTTTACTTATCGGGAAGTATTTGGCTTAGATAAATTTCATACTTATTATTTAAAAGCTATTTCTCAGATGCGCTTTTTTTTCCGCGTATTTCGTTACGATCCTATCGGTTGGAAACGACTTAGCTTTTCTTTAATTGACTTGGTTTGTCCAAGAAGTTTACTTAGAAAAGCACCTCTTTCTTATCATATGAGGATGCATAGATATACGTGGTTTTTAAATTTAGAACATAAAAAATGGTACAATCCAACAGATAAAAGAACCCACAGTACAAAATCGTTATTAGAATTATATACGAGTAGTCTTGCTAAAACAGTTTCGATGATTGAAGAAATTAATCAATTTTTCTATTACGATAAAAAAATTAATTTAAAAAAAGTTTTAGCTAATCAAAATTATATTACGGGAAAAGATTGTTCAAAGCAAAAGGAACTAAAATATTTTGAGTTTTAGTTTCTTTTTTTATTTCTGTTTTGTTTGTATTTTTTTTGAATAATCATCTAATACTAGTATTAGGTGATTTATATGTTTTATAAGTATTTAATGGTTAATGTGGATGGAAAAGATGTTTTGTATTTATATTTAAATAATCGAGAGGAGTATGCGAGTGAATTTATTTTTCATCGCAACGAAAGAGAACCGATAGAATTATATCGGAAGATTTCTCATTACGTAGAGAACATGGGAATTGATTTTACTGGGGATATGATTTATGTTGTCGTTAATGATGTAGTCGTGGTTTCTGTAGATTTAAGTAATTACGATAAGAAGAATGATCGGTTAGTAGAAATTATTGGCGTAGAAGCTGGTTTGAGCAATAAATTTATCGATTTGGATCGTAGTGGCGGAATCATTGAACGACTCAAAATGGATGACTATATTTTTGGAGTAGTATCTGGAGAGATGCCAGCTGTATTCCACGATGAAGCATTGAAAGCACAAGCCGTTATCGCAAGAACCTACGCTTCGAAACGATTAAGTAAAGGGTTAAAAATTAAGGACTATAATGCGGTACAAATCTATCGGGATAAACATTACTTAAAAGAAATTTGGGGTAATCATTATGATGAGTATACTAGAAAGATTAGAAAGGCTATCAAAGATACAGAAAATGAGGTACTCATGTTTGATGGGGATTATATTGATGCTTATTATCATTTATCTAGTAATGGGAAAACAGAAGACTCTAGTAATGTTTTAAAACTCGCTTATCCGTATTTAGTTAGTGTATCTAGTTTTTTTGAAACAGATCATAATTCGGTCAGTAGAAGGATTGTACCTAACGATTATTTAAGTAAGCTGTTACAAGTCGAAATTACTAAAAATACTCCCGTTGAAATTTTGGTAAAAACTATTGGGCATCGCGTAAAATATGTGAAATTTGGAGATAAAGTTTTTGATGGATTAATTTTGGCTAGAAGACTTGGGCTCAATTCCAACGATTTCAGTATCAGTATTGAAGATAGTTACACTACTTTTACTACTAGAGGACATGGACACGGTTTAGGACTTAGTAAATATGGTGCGGAAGGAATGGCTAAAGCTGGTTACAATTATCGCCAGATTTTAGAACATTATTATCCCAATACTTATTTACAGAAAGAAGTAAAATAAGGTTAAGTGGATAGCAGAAATATACTTTTCTTTGAGCATCAACTATCCAATTAAATTTCGTTAGTAGCCTTTGACAAACAAAAAGCAGTACGTCTAGACATACTACTTTTAGTTAAATTATATTTATTGTTACTTAAGAATAATGTTTCATCTTCATTATTCTTTTTTATTTGGACATTACTTCACATACTAGATTAGTGATTTCTGTTGGATTAGTAATTGGAAGTCCTTCAATCAATCTAGCTTGAGCATATAATATCTTTGTATAGCTTTCTAATTCTTTTTTATCATGTTGATATAGATCTTTTAATTTTTCAGCGATTGGATGAGTAGCATTGATTTCCATTACAGTTGTTGCTTTTACCTTTTCATCAGTTGGCATCGCATTAATTACTTTTTCCATTTCCAAAGAAATGGCCCCTTCTGAAGTTAAGCATACAGGGTGATTCTTTAAACGATTGGTGAATCGGACATCTTGAATTTCTGTTTTTAATGCCTCTTTCATACTCGCAAACATATCTTTAGCTTCTTCGTTTTGTTTTTTCAAACTTTCTTTTTCTTCTTCGGTATCTAAATCTAGGTTATCTGTACTGACATTGACAAATTTTTTATTATCATATTCGGTTAATGTCTGCATCACAAATTCGTCTACATAGTCAGTTAAGTAAAGAATTTCGTAACCTTTATCTTTTACTTTTTCTACTTGTGGAAGATCATCGATTTTATCTACTGTTTCTCCACATGCATAATAAATTTTATCTTGATTTTCTTTCATCCTAGAAATGTATTCACCAAAAGTTACCATTTTCTTTTCTGTTGATGAATAGAAAATCATTAAATCTTTTAACTTATCTTTATCCATTCCATAGTTGTTGTAAATACCAAATTTTAACTGCATACCAAATGCTTTAAAGAATTTCTCATAGTTTTCACGATCGTTTTCTAGTAAATCCATTAGTTCACTTTTAATTTTTTTCTCGATATTCTTAGCAATTAGTTGTAATTTACGATCCTGTTGAAGCATCTCACGAGAAATATTTAAAGATAAATCGTTACTATCTACTAAGCCTTTAACGAAACTGAAATAATCTGGTAATAAGTCACTACATTTATCCATAATCATTACGCCGTTTGCGTATAGAGAAAGTCCCTTTTCGAACTCTTTAGAATAGTAGTCATAAGAAGCATGACTAGGAATATAAAGTAAGGCATAGTAACTACATTGTCCTTCTACAAAAGTATGAATCGTACGAAGTGGTTCTTCATAATCGAAGAATTTTTCTTGATAGAATTGGTTATACTCTTCTTGTTTTAAGTCTTTCTTATTTTTCTTCCAAATGGGAATCATACTGTTTAATGTTTCTTCTTCGATATGACTTTCATATTCATCTTTTGATCCTTCTTTTAAATGGCGATGTTCAATATCCATTTTAATTGGATAACGAATATAATCAGAATATTTTTTGACAATACCTTGAATACGATATGGTTCTAGAAACTCACTATATTTTTCTTCTTCAGTATCTTCTTTTATTTTTAGTGTTATGGTTGTTCCTATTTCTTCTTTATCACATTCTTCGATCGTATATCCATCGGCACCCTTAGAAGTCCAACGGTAAGCTTTATCGCTATCTACAGAATGACTAATTACACTTACTTCATCACTAACCATAAAGGCTGAATAGAAACCAACACCGAATTGGCCAATAATGTCAATGTCTTTTTTCTTCTCGGCTGCTTCTTTAAAAGCAAGTGAACCACTTTGAGCGATTGTACCTAAGTTGTTC
This sequence comes from uncultured Bacilli bacterium, assembly GCA_944350365.1. GTDB lineage: Bacteria > Bacillota_I > Bacilli_A > RF39 > UBA660 > Alloscybalousia. The sequence continues at coordinate 72,742 of CALVOU010000002.1, read as the reverse complement.
TCTAATTCTTCTTCGGTCATACCGCAACCATTATCTTGAATCGTTAATTCACGTTTTTCCTTATCGATGGCTAATTTTATTTCAAAAGAATCTCTCTTTACTTTAAGTTTCTTATCTGTTAAAGAACGATAGTATAATTTATCGATCGCATCACTGGCATTAGAGATTAACTCACGTAAAAAGATCTCTTTATTTGTATAAATCGAATGAATCATTAGGTCCAAAAGCTTTTTGGATTCTGCTTTGAATTGTCTTTTTTTCATTTTCATTCCCTCTTTCTTATTTTCAACTCGATCGTTTTTATCTTACTACGCAAATTAGCAAATGTCAATATCGAGTGCTAAAAATATTTATTTTTTTGCTGTTCTTCTATAGGGAATAATTTAGTTTTCATCTATATCCATATTAGTAATAGTGAAAATACTCGATTACACTATTCGTAATAATTTTCGCAAGCTTTTTTTGATATTCGTCTGTTCGTAGTAAATAACGTTCATTTGCATTAGAAAGAAACCCACATTCAATTAATACACCTAAAACGGTAGTGTTTTTATACATGTAGAGATCTGTTGTTTTTAAAGAGCGTTGGGTTTTTAATTCTGTTTTGAAATTTTTCATTAAAATTTCGCCTAATACTTTATTTTGAGGATTAATCCCATTATATAATACTTCCGCTCCACTCCAGCTAGGATTCCGATAATGGTTAATGTGAATGGATAAATACATTTCGGCATTATATTTCTTATACATTAATATACGGCGGTAGAGATCCCCTCGTTTTTTTCTTTCATCCCACTCACTAGATAAATCAGTATCTGTCTCTCTGGTCATATACACAATAGCCCCTTTTTCACTTAGTTGATCTCTAAGCTTTTCTGAGATTTCTAGCGTAATATCCTTTTCCATAATATTTCCATACATCGTTCCAGGATCACGTCCGCCATGTCCAGGATCAACAAAAATAACTCTGCCTAGGAGTGGTAAGTCTTCGGTTATCGCACTAACTTTGGGATAAAATCCTAATAAGAGAAACAAAATAACTACTAAAAATAGTCCAAAGACTAATCTTTTTCTTGTCATGTCATCACCTAATAAAGTATATGTATTTTCCATTTAAAGTAAGATTTTCTTTGGACATTTCGTTTAATAAATATTATTCTCATTTTGCATAAAAACAAATATGCATAATTAGCATACTATAGAATATTGACTGGTGATAGTATGAGAAGACTACGTGATTTACGAGAAGATAGGGACTTAAAACAAAAAGATCTAGCGGAAATATTACATTGTTCACAAACGACTTATTCTAGATATGAAAATGGGAAATTAAGTGTTCCTATCGATGTTTTAAAACAGTTGGCTCTTTTTTATCATGTCAGCATTGATTACTTAACTAATTTTACTGACGTTAAGAGGCCTTATGCAAGAAAAGACTCTAAAAATATTAACATCAGCTGATTTTTATTTTGGAATATTAATTTCTTCTTCTAATATTTGGTTAAATTTTGTATAGTAACTGAACAGTAATTGTTCCATTTTTAATAAATACTGTTCGTCTTGCTTTCTAGAAAGATAAAAGCGCTTATGGTATATCCGACATTTTACTTCTTTTATTTGGTTTTCTAATGGGTGGATGATATATTTTATATACATTGTGGCATAATCCATCAGCATAAGCACCTCCTGATGCTTCATTTTATGCGCAATTCGCATAAATGTCAATATGCGACATTGGTATATTATAGAATAAGCTTGGTGATTGTATGAGAAGACTACGGGATTTACGGGAAGATCATGATTTGACACAGTCCACTATAGCTAAATTACTACATTGTTCTCAAACTACCTACTCTAGATATGAAAATGGGAATTTAAATGTCCCAATCGAAGCATTAAAGCTGTTAGCTACCTTTTATCATGTTAGTATCGATTATTTAACGGAATTTACAGATGATAGAAGGCCCTATACTAAAGCTACTAGAAGTAAGTAGCTTTTTATATTTTGAGTCTACCATTTTATTTAATATTGGGCAAGAATATTACAAAATTTTCTATTAAGTGACGAACTATTTTGGTTACCAGAAGATCACATTTAAAAATTTTCAAAAAATTAGCACTCACTATTGACAACTGCTAATCAAAGTGGTATTATGAAATCATGAAAGGAAGGATGATATATGAATTTAATCCCAAAAAAGTATTATTTAGATGACATTTTTGATAACTTCTTAAGTGTACCTGAGGAGAGCAACATGAAATGTGATATTTATGAGAAAGATGGTGTTTATCATATTGAAATGGATATTCCTGGATTTGATAAGAAGGACATTAAAGTAGAATGTGATAAAGGCTACTTAACGATAACTGCTCAGAAGGAAGAAAAAGAGGAGGAACACAAAGATAAAAATTATATTCGACGTGAAAGAAGATATGGTACTTACAAACGTGAGTTCTATCTTGGTGAATTAGACAACACTAAGATCAATGCTGAATTTAAAGATGGTGTTCTTACTGTTACAGTTCCTAAAAAAGAAGAAATTGAGACTAAAACTGTTATCGAAGTTAAATAATCAATCGATGAAGTTTCTGCCTGCTAATTTAGCAGGTTTTTTTATTTTTGGTTAGAATGTGATATACTAGAATGAGTAAGTTAGGAAGCGTTTATTTATATGATTTATTTTATTATTTATGAAGATATTCTCTTATCTTCTTCTATTTATCAATCTCTTATTCATCAATTTTTAGGAAATATGAAAAAGAAAAACTATTGTATTTTTAGTTGCCAAAATTATCAAGATTTTACTCATCTGCATTCTGAAAATCTTGATGGAATTAAAATTTTTATTTTCGATGTTGAAGTTCCGGGAAAAAGTGGCTTAGATTTAGCAAGAGAAATCCGATTACATGGAGATATTTATAGTCAAATCATTTTATTATCTGATTTTGAACATTATCAACATAGCCAATTTACTAAACGAACGTTAGCTCTTGATTTTCTTTCTAAAAAAGCAAGTGATTTTAATTCTTTGTTTTTAGAAACGCTTAATACTGCTTATTCTTATTCAACCGAACATTTTTGTTTTTCCTTTTTATCTGATGGAGATATTCTACAAATCCCCTATCAAAATATTTTATACTTTGAAAAAATTTCTAACGATAATTTAACTGTTCTCCATACTATAGATCGTACCTATTCAATTTGCAGTAGTTTAATCAATATCGAAAAGAAACTTCATCAAGACCCTAGATTTTTTAAAAGTCATCGTAGTTGTATCGTGAATCTTTTTAATATTGATGCAGTAAATTTTCATGATAATACTATACAGTTTAAAGCAAATCAAGAGCCATTACGTCAATTAATTTCTCGGAATAAACGTCACGCATTACGAAAAAAGTTAACTGATAATCAGATTTTTTTATAGAATAATTACCGAAAATCGATAAAAAACTACATTTTATCACTTTTTTCTAAAATTACTATCTTTTTATGATACGATTGAATTACTTAAGTTTTTAGTGAATTCACAAATAGAATAGAAGGAGGGATATGATGATAGGACGTATCAAATGGTTCAATAATGAACGTGGATATGGATTTATAGAATACAATGAGGACGAAGATATTTTTGTCCATTATTCTAATATCTTGCAAGATGGTTATCGTACTTTAGAACAAGGGCAATTAGTTCAATTTAAATTATTGGAAACAGCTAAAGGATTTCAGGCGTTAGAAATTGTCCCATTGCCAGAAACAAAACTTCAAAAGTAGATATCCGTTATGGTGTTTTCTTTTCCATTTATTTTGATTATTTCTTTGTCATTGGAGGAGTTAGCGATTCATTAAGCTGAATCAGGTTATATCCAACTGTTTTTTTAACCTATTTTAGACTGTGAACTAATGAAAAAAATTTCCTATGCTACAATGCAGATAGGTGGTACAATATGTCTAGATTACGCGACTTGCGAGAGGATAGAGATTTATTTCAACGAGACGTTGCCAAAGTATTGGGCATGAGTCAAACAGGGTATTCAAAATATGAAGTTGGAACAAATGATATACCAACAGATGTTTTAATAAAATTAGCTTTTTTCTACGATACTAGTATCGATTATATCTTAGGGATCACTAATGAAAAAGACCCTTATCCGAAAGTATCGCGAGAAAAGATAGGAATTTAAGCGTTAAAGGGTTACTAGATAGATAGCAACTCTTTTTCTATGCTTTTTCTTTAATTATATCTTCGCTAGTTAGATGTCCGATCAATAAACTAGAGGTAGGATCATGTTGTCTTTCATTAATTAATACTTGGCTTTCGTCATAGTTTGCGTAGCAATAACGGCAAAAGTGATGACAAATATTATAGTTTCCAATATCTACCATATCGATACAAGAACAGTTTTCTCTAGTTTTATTTTGACGATACTTCTTATGATTGTTTAATAACTTTTGAATACTTGCTTCTGGAGTACAAGGCATATTTTCAAAACCGAATTTTTCTAACGAAATATTTTCAGCACAAGTTGTAATCATTAGCTGATTCTTAGTCGCTACTCTTCCCATAAAAGATGCTAGGTCCTCTATTTTCTCTTTGGTTAATGGTTCCATATTTAGAATTTTTCTATTCTTCAATGTATTTCTTTTCAGATCGACAAAACTAATAATGATACGACTAGCGTAACCATTTATCTCTTCACATAACCTAGTAAACATTTTTTTATGGTAGTCTATGTTGTACTTAGGACTGATAAAAATAGGATCGTAGCGGATAATCACTCTATCTTTTCCTATTTCTTGAGAAATTTTTTTCACAATCGCAATCGTTTTTTTCTTATCTGGTACAAACGGCTCTATATCATTTAGATATGGCGTTATGGTTACATGAAGGATAAAAGGATAAGGAATTTCTTTGATTCTTCTATATAAAGGTTCGGGATTTTTCGTACAAAAAACAATAGCTTCTATGTGTTCTTTATCTAATACAATTCTACTTACTTGTTTAGGATAAAAAGGATTTCTTACATCGAGGAAGCCAGCTTGTAAACGATTACAGAACCATTCCATATAAAAGGCAACAATATCACATCTTTCACTCACACTTAGTATCATTACTATTACCTCTTCATATATTATTTTAAATATCTATTATGCCTAGTTTTTATAGGACAAGTTTCTCTGCACTAAATCATGTATTTTAAAGAAAATTATACTGATGATTTAACTCTGTTGTTTATGACTAGAATAAAAGATAGTTTTTTTCTTCTTGAATAATCATTATATAAAACGCCTGTATATCCGTCAATTGATTTTTCAATAATTACAAAATTTTTCTATCTTTTCGTAATAAGCTATGTTTCTGTTTTATCGATAATTTTTGCATCAAAAAAGCCAAGAGACTATCTTGGCTTTGTTGATCATCAATTAACGTTTTGAGAATTGTGGAGCACGACGAGCTTTCTTTAAACCTGGTTTCTTACGTTCTTTCTTACGTGCATCTCTAGTGATGAATCCAGCTGGTTTTAGAATTTTACGGAAACTATTTTCTGAATCCTTAGCTGTTGTTTCATCATATTGTAATAATGCTCTTGTAATTCCTAAACGGATAGCTCCAGTTTGTCCTGAGAATCCTCCACCTGATACAGAAACTTCAACATCAAATATATCTTTTGTATTTGTTGCAACTAGTGGTTGTTGTAAATCCATGATTAACGTTTCATAAGGTAAATAATCATGTACATCTCTTCCATTAACGGTAATTTTTCCATTTCCTGATACTAATCTTACTCTAGCTACACTAGTTTTTCTTCTTCCAGTACCAGTATAAATTTTATTCTTTGCCATAACTTATCCTCCTTATTAAAGTTCAATCACAGTAGGCTTTTGAGCCATATGTGGATGATTTTCTCCTTCGTATACAAATAACTTCTTATACATTTGACGTCCTAATCTGTTGTGTGGTAGCATTCCTTTTACAGCTCTTTCCATCATTTCAACAGGATATTTTTCTTTCATTTCTTTAGCTGTTCTTTCTCTTAATCCACCTGGATACATAGAGTGATTGTAATACATCTTCTTGTCTAACTTATTTCCTGTTAATTTGCATTCTTTAGCGTTAATAATGATGATATAGTCACCACAGTCAATATGTGGTGTGTAAGTAGGTTTATGTTTACCTCTTAACATATGTGCAGCTTTAGCAGCTACTCTTCCTAGTGGTTGATCTTTGGCATCAATAACATACCATTTTCTGTCCACCGTTTCTTTTGTTTGCATGAAACTTGTCATATATATTCTCCTTTTACTTTTCCCTTCTCACTTATATTTTCCCAGGACATAAGCAAGAAATTGGAATATATAAAATGTACCAGTTAAAATTATATTATAAAAGAGTGTCAAAGTCAATAAAATGTTTACTTTTCTCTATGTTTTGGCTTGACTTTTTACACTTTTTACTTTTTGACTAGTAATAATAAGCGATTTGCCCAATCGGCATTTATCAAACGTTCATTAATTAGTAATTTGTGGTAATCCCATTCCATTAAGCGATAGTTGAACTCTGGGTTATTTTTTACTAATCTGATAAGCTGTCCTAACTCATAGTCGGCTACTTCAAGACGAATTCCTTGTGGGAGTCGACACTTGTTTTCTTCATTATCTAATTTGTCTACTACTCTTCCTAAATATATCTTTTTATATAGTGGAGCTTTTTTATTCAATACGATCTGTCGCATGGCCTGATATAGATCATCACTTGTCGGATAAGTTTCTAAAGACAAAAAGCAGTTATCCACTTTAAAGATAGATAAATAAGATATCCAATCATTCAATGTTTTTATCTCGGGTTCACTTTTTTCGACGACCGGTATTCGTTGTAACTCAGCTTCTGCATCTAGAGTAGCTTCGTACAATCTTTTTCTTTTATGACTGATTAGATCCTTATCACTAGCTGAAGAAGGAATTCCACCAACGCGAATTAATTCTTCCGTTAGTTTTCTTAGAATGAAGTTTTCCTCGTCACTAAGTTGTCCGATATAGATTAAATCACTAATCGAGTTTAAACATCGATTGAATGATTCCAGTTGTTCACTCCAAATGATCTGTTCTGCGCTTCTATTTCCTTGTAAAGCAATAATTTGTCTAGCTAATAGTTCTAGCTTCTCTCTTGTATTTTCCATCTTAGTACCACACTTTCTTTAAATATAATCCGGCAGCAGGAGCAGTTTTAACCGCTCTTTGACGACTTTTCGCTTGTAACAAAATACTTACATCTTCTACTTCTTTTTTATCGTTACCAATCGCTAATAATAGCCCTACCATGTTTCTTACTTGGTATTTCATAAAGCCATCAGCTTGGAAACGAATTTCAATGATCTTTCCTTTTTGATTAAGCGATGTTTTATAAATCGTTCTCGTCTTATTTTCACGGGTATCTTCACTTGAAACAAAAGAGGTAAAATCATGAGTTCCCTCAAATAATTTTAGGGCTTCTTTCATTTTTTCTACTTTTAATTCTCGATTGTATTGATAGACGTAATTTCTTTCTAATGGATTATATTCTCCCGTATTAATTCTATAGACATACTCTTTTTTCTTCGCTAAAAAACGAGCATGGAAATCTTTACTTACTTTTTTTACACTGATGATGTGGATATCTGGTGGTAAATTAGAGTTTAATCCTCTTTTTATTTTATCTACTGGAATTTCGATATCTAAGTCAAAATGAGCAACTTGCGCCAAAGCATGTACCCCTTTATCTGTACGTCCAGATGAGGCGATTGTTGTTCTTTGTTTTCTATTTAAATAACTAACTGCATCTTCGATACATTCTTGAACTGTTCTAAGTCCTGGTTGGATTTGATAGCCATTAAAATTAGTACCATCATAAGAAAAAATAATTTTATATCTCATTTTATCCTCCGTAGATTATGGCAAATACTAATACCGCTATATGAAATAACAAATAGTTCGTATCCCATTTTTCCCAACTTGGACGTTCAATATAAGTACGTTTACTCGTATAGTTGTAAAATCTAAGCTCATTAATTTCCATCAAATCGTGAATCTCATGTTTTGTCTTGGCGAGTGCTTTCTTTAAAGAAAAGCGAAGATAGAAAAAGTCTTTTTCAATTGCATAGTCTTCTCGTAAATTATCAAGAAGCTTCATATTCTTTTTTAAGTAACGGAAGAAATAAATGATATAAAGAATATGATAAGTAATCTTTTTACTTTGAAACTTGTACAAAGTTACTTCTAGAATGTATCGTAATTCAGAAGAATCTGTTACTTTCTTAATTAACATGATATATTCGATAAAAATAATGAATTTAGTTATCCCCAGAAACTGTGGATAAAAAGTACCTAAGATAGAAAGAAGTACACCGAATATTCCTACTTTAGAAATAAATTTAAATTCTAAAGCTAAAAAACATAAAACAACACTAACTAATACAATTAAAGCTGGAGAGTTTAAAAATAATAAAGAGATGATCACTAAAAGTGATGAGATTAATTTACTGATGATATTTACTTCATAAAGAAGAGAATCTTTCTTAAACATGTTTATACACATCCTTTATTAAATCTCTAATATCTTTATGAAAAGATAATTTAACATTTTTCTCTCTAGCTTTAGCAGTAAAAGCAATTAAATCTGGGATTTCGATATCGTTATATACGAGGAAATCGACATCTTGATAGATTTTTTCAGTCTCATCAGCAGCAATAATTCTAGTTTTCTTAATGACTACTAGGTCATCAGTTAATTCATATAGAATATTACTATCATTACTAGCGATAATCACGGTTTTATGGTAACGTTCTTTCAATAGTTTGATTAACTTAATTAACTTCTTTTTATTTGTGTAATCTAGTTCGACAAATGGTTCATCAAAGATAACGATATTAGGATTATACAACAAGCTGATCGCTACTTGAATTAATTTCTGTTCACCTGTAGATAATTTAAAGATATCTTTTTCTAAATATTTTTCATTTAGACCGACAATTTGAAGCGAGTCTTTCATCTTTTTAATGATGTTTCTACTTTTATAATTTAAACGTCCAACAAGAAACTCCATCTCTTCTTTTACAGTAGCCGTAAAGAACTGTTCTTCTGGGTTTTGACGGATTAAACAGACGGTTCGTCTTAGTTCGATTAAATTATCATCATTGATTTCTTGATTCCCAATTTTAATTTCTCCATAGCTAGGAAAAGTAATCGAATTAATTAATTCAATTAATAGTGTCTTATTATCCCCAGTTATCCCTGTAATCATATTGTTTCTAATCTTTAGATTTACTTTTTCTAGGATTTTTCTATTTTTATAGCGGTAGCCCACGTTTTTAAAGATTATTTCCATAACGTATCCACCATCCTATCCATATCGGTAATCTCATCATCTAGTAATTCATAAAATTCTAATTTCAAAGATAAATCGATCATAAACGGTAATTCTAGTCCGATACGATTTAGAATCTTTTCTTCACGTAGAACACTACCTGGTTTACCTTCCATGATAATTTCTCCATTATTTAATACGTAAGTATAGTCACTAGAAATAATTTCATTGAGATTCGTCGTTGTTAAGATTACCGTTAATTTATCCCGTTCGATTCTTTCATTTAAGATTTTTTGTATTTTTTGTTTCGTCTTTTTATTCATCATCGAAAACGCATTATCTAAAAGTAATACCTTAGGTTCATGTAGAAGCGCAATGGCAATTAATAATTCTTGTTTTTCAGAATTAGTCAAATTTTCGATTTTACGATCTAGAAATTTCGTAATTCCGAACTCTTTGGCTATTTCTAATATCTTTTCTTCAATCTTAGGTACTGGGATATTTAAATTTTCTAAAGGGAAGGCCATCTCTTTATAGACATTATCGAATAAAAATTTATTGTCCACACCAGAAAATACCACGCCAAAAAATCTAGAATTATCATGGATTCTAGCGTGATTTACATAAGCATATCCAGCAACAATCGAATCTTTACTATTTAGGATACCGCAAATTAATTTCATTAGTGTTGTTTTACCACTTTTATTGTTTCCGATGATGGTAATATATTTGCCCTCTTCTATTTCTAGCGATAGCCCATGAAATAACGGTTTTTCTGGATAGCTAAAGGTAAGATTATTGATTTCTAATATCTTAGACATTAGCCCCACCTCAATCGCTTAACTATTATACTAAAAGTGTTCAGAAAATTCAAGAAAAAATCATATTAGATGCTCTTTTCGTTACTGTTTTAATTGAGATACACCTCTTTAGCGGATAATATGGATTTTTAGATAGAAAAACTACATAATAGAATTTTTATCTACTATGTAGTTAAGTTTATTCTGATTTTTGTTTTTTCTTTTGAATTCGATAAGCAAATGCCATTAACGTTTTATCTGATAGAAAGCGACCAAAGAATTTTACACATTTCATTTTGAAGCCAGGTACGATTAACATTTTATTCTTTAACATCTGATCGATCGCATAGCGACTAACTTCTTCAGCGGATTTTGGTTTTACTGCGAAAGATACGCCAGCTACTTGGTTAAAGTTCGTATCGACTGGTCCTGGGCATAGACAGGAAATATGTACATTCGAATTTTCTTTCTTTAGTTCATAATATATCGCTTCTGTCAAACGTAATACATAAGCTTTTGTACTATAATACGTCGCCATCAAAGGTCCAGGTTGAAAAGCAGCAGTTGATGCGACATTAAGAATATATCCTTTATCTTTTTTCTTCATATCTTTTAAGAACATCTTAGTTAACATATGAACGGTTTTAATATTTAGATCGATCATCTCTAACTCTGTTGTTAATTCTGTTTCGGTAAAGGTTCCAAAAGTGCCAAAGCCGGCATTATTAATTAGGATATCGATATTTTCATTTTTAGTTAGAACATAAAGCGACTTAATATTAGATTCTAACATTAAATCCATCACAATAATTTTTGGTTTCTTGCTCAATGTAGAAGCTAGCTGTTCTAGTTTCTCTTTGCTTCTTGCAACAATAATCAACTCATACCCTAAGTGATCTAGATACTTTGCCATTTCTCTGCCGATTCCTGAAGATGCTCCTGTAACTAATGCCTTCATATTATACCACCTATTTTTATTATACCACTGGTTTATGTATTTTTGAAACAGTTTTTATATAGAAAATTAGTCTTCTTTTCGTATTAATCGTTTACTTAAAAATTTGCCGATTCCATCTTCATTATTCGTTAGGGTGATTTCTTTGGATACTTTTTTCACTTCAGGTAAAGCATTTCCCATAGCAACACTATAGACATTTGAATTCATTACTTCTAAATCGTTAAGACCATCTCCAAAGTAGAGAATTTGCGTTTCTTTTATTCCTCTTTCAGTAGCGTAATCTAATAATGTAGTGAACTTACTTATTCCTTTAGGATTGATGACGAGCCATCCTGATTTATCATCTGATCCCTGCATGAGGAAACAATTTAGATCAGGATATTTCTCTTTTATCCTATCTCGATAGGCTTCTAGCTTGGTATCCTCTTGGAAGTAGACATTCATTCTCATAATGGTTTCTTTTACTTCGTCTAAAGAGTCAACATCGATAATGAATGGTTTATTGGCATTACTCTTTTGTTTGTAGATATAGTAGGTCTTATTCGTACAGAAATCTATTTTCTCACAAAATGGCTCTACCTCTTCTTTTATTTCTTGTACGAGTGGCAAGGAAATCTCTCCTTTAATTTGGATAGATGAATTTTCACAATGATAAATACACCCTCCATTGTTTAAAATAAGGTCATCAAATAATTCCGTTTCGCAAGCATTTTCTAGACTAGTTAATATTCTAGCGGTTACTGCCACTACTTTATAGCCTAATTCTCTACACTTGTGTAACACTTCTTTAGTAAGTGGTGTTACTGTTTTCTCATCCGTTAATAGCGTCCCATCTAAGTCCATCGCAATTATTTTAATATCCATTTTATATCCCACCATTTCACTATCTATCTTATCACATTTTTATCAAAAAAAAGAAGTCCTTCAAGAGAACTTAAAGAACTTACTATTTTACTAATTCTAAAATTACCATTAAGGCGTCGTCGCCTCTTCTTTCAGTCAATTTAACGATTCTTGTATACCCACCATTTCTTTCTTGATAACGAGGGGCTAATTCGTCGAATACTTTCTTGACTGCTTCAGTATCGTTATGAAGAAATGCTAAAGCTTTTCTTCTAGCTACTAAACTACCATCTTTTCCATAAGAGATCATTTTGTCTACGAATTTACGTACTTCTTTTGCGCGTGTTTCTGTCGTTGTGATTCTCTCATTCATGATAACATCTTTAGTTTGATTGGCTAATAAGCTTCTTCTATGTTTGTTATCACGGCCTAATTTTCGGTATGCCATAATCTATCCTCCTTACTAATTAGTCATTATCGCGAAGTATTAATCCTAAATCTCTTACTTTATCTAATACTTCTTTTAGGGATTTCTTTCCTAAATTACGAATTTTCATCATGTCAGCTTCTGATTTGTTGACTAAATCTTGAAGCGTATGAATACCAGCTCGTTTTAAACAATTATAAGCACGAACTGAGAAGTCTAAATCTTCGATTGTTGTTTCTAAAGCTTTTACTTTAGGATCTTCTGTTTTCTCGATCATTAAACCTGTTACATCGGCAATATTACTTAAATCGGTTAATAGTTGGAAATGTTCGATTAAGATACGAGAAGCTAAAGCAATTGCTTCTTCTGGCTTCATAGAACCATTTGTCCACACTTCTAGAACTAATTTATCATAACTTTCATCTTGTCCTACTCTGGCAGGTTGTACTTCGTATGATACTCTTTCAATTGGAGAATACAATGAATCGATAGCGATAGTACCAACTTTCTTGTCAGTTAAAAGCTTTTTATTATCATCACTTTTTACATATCCTCTACCATTTCCCACTGTCATTTCCATTACTAAACTGCCACCCTTAGCAATATTAGCAATTACTTTATCAGGATTTAGAATTTCGATATCTGCATCTTTTTCGATATCTCCAGCTGTAACTGGACCTTCTTTATTCACATTTAAGTGAAGAACTTTATTTTCTTTCGTATGATTTTTAATGACGATATCTTTTAAATTTAATACAATCAAAGAAACATCTTCGATTACGCCATCGATCGTTTGAAATTCATGAGAAACACCTTCGATTTTTACACTTGTGATCGCACTACCTGGTAGTGAAGATAACATTACTCTACGTAGAGCATTACCAAGTGTAGTTCCAAATCCTCTCTCTAGTGGTTCTAGTTCAAATTTTCCATAAAAATTACTTTCTACATAATCAGTAATTTTGTATACTGGTTTTTCAAATTGTAACATGAAACTTTCCTCCTTTTTCATTACCCACGTGGGCGTTTTGGTGGACGACATCCATTATGTGGAATTGGTGTTACATCAGAAATTGAAGTAACTTCTAATCCCGCTGTCTGTAATGAACGAATAGCTGTTTCACGTCCAGGACCCATACCCTTTACGAATATCTCTACTTTACGCATTCCAATATCGTAAGCAGCTTTTCCTGCAGCCTCTGCTGCCATACCTGCTGCGAATGGTGTAGATTTTTTGCTACCTTTGAAACCGATAGCACCACTACTAGCCCAGCTAATTGCATTACCATCTTTATCGGTAATGGTTACAATTGTATTATTGAATGTGGAATGAATATGAGCTACTCCTTCAGGTACATTCTTTTTGACTTTTCTTTTTCTTGTTTTATATGCCATAAGTCTGACCTCCATTTCTAACTATTTTATTTCTTTTTATTTGCGATTGTTTTTGGTTTTCCTTTACGAGTACGTGCATTTCTACTAGTTCTTTGTCCTCTTACTGGTAGACCTCTTTTATGCATTCTACCTTGGTAAGAATTAATCTCCATCTTCGTTTTGATGTTCATATTTACTTCACGACGAAGATCACCTTCTGTTGTATATTTGTTTACTTCTTCACGTAAGCGTACTAATTCTTCATTATCCAAGTCTTTTGCTTTTTTGCTAGGTTCTACTTTAGCGTCTTTACAAATTGTAAGTGCTAATTTTCTTCCTATTCCATAGATACTTGTCAATGCGATAGATACGTGTTTCTCGTTAGGTAGATCGATTCCTTTAATACGTGCCATACATACACCTCCTAATTATTATCCTTGTTTTTGTTTGTGCTTTGGATTTTCACAGATAATCATCACTTTACCTTTTCTTCTGATTACTCTGCACTTTGCACACATTGGTTTTACAGATGCTTTTACTTTCATTATAATCCCTCCTACTTTCTATAGGTTATCCGTCCATGTTTTGGGTCGTAAGGCGATAATTCGACTACTACGGTGTCACCTGGTAAAATGCGAATGTAGTTCATTCGGATTTTACCAGAAACATGGGCTTCTACAATGTGACCATTTTCTATTTGAACTTTAAACTTGCCACCTGGTATGATTTCTAGAACTTTTCCTTCTACTTCTATAATATCATCTTTAGCCATTCGATTTTCACTCTCCCGTCAAAATTTGATATCCATCTTCGGTTACCGCTACAGTATGTTCATAATGGGCCGAAGGTTTGCCATCGGCGGTTTCTACTGTCCAGTCATCATCGAGCATATATATATCTGCTGTTCCTAAATTTAACATCGGTTCAACGGCAATGACCATTCCTTTTTTTAGTAATGGACCTGTTCCCGCTTTCCCATAGTTAGGTACTTCTGGATCTTCATGAACATCTGTTCCCACACCATGACCGACTAGTTCTTTTACTACGCCAAGGTTGTGTTTTAACGCGTATTGTTCGATTGCATAACCAATATCCCCAACTCTATTACCAGGTTTTACTTGTTTTAGCCCTTCGAACAATGCCTTTTCTGTATGTTCCATTAAGTATTTTTTTTCTTCATCCACTTCGCCTACTGCATAAGTCCAAGCGGAATCTCCATGAAACCCTTTATAGCAAGCACCGATATCTATCGATATGATATCACCATTTTTTAATTTTGTCTTCCCAGGAATACCATGTACAACTTGATTATTAATACTCGTACAGACACTTCCAGGGAAACCGTCATACCCCTTAAAAGAAGGCGTTGCGTTTTTACTACGAATAAACTTTTCCGCAAGTCGATCAATTTCTTCCGTTGTAATTCCTTCTTTTAAGAACGGTTTTAGGTATTGATGAGTCTGATAAACAATATTACCAGCTTGCTTCATCAATTCGATTTCTCTATTACTTTTTATCGTAATCATTTAATCATCTCTTTTTCTATGATAGATGTAATTCGATGGAAGACTTCTTCGGCCTTTGCCATACTATCGATCGAATAAAGTTTATTCTGTTTACGATAGTATTCGATCAAAGGCTCAGTTTGTTTTTTGTATTCACGATACCTTATTTCAAATGATTTTTCGTTATCATCTTCTCTTTGGTATAACTCATGTCCACATTTATCACAAATAGACTCATTTTTTGGTTTTAACGAGGGTTCTGTAACATTGTAAATTGCACCGCAATTTTTACATAGTCTTCTGCCTGTTATTCTTTTTTTCAAACACTCTTCTGTTACATCTAACAAAAATACGGCATCGATTTTTTCACATCTTTCACTTAAGATATCATCGAGCGTTTGTGCTTGAAGAATATTTCTTGGAAACCCATCAAATAAGAACTGATGGTTCTTAGTTTCTGCCATGTAATGATCAATTAATTGGAAGATGATTTCATCACTAACTAAATTCCCATTCGATAAGGTTTCTTTTACTTTCTGTCCTAATTCACTATCTTCACGAGCTACTTGACGAAGCAAGTCTCCTGTTGATAAGTGATTTAAATGATATTCATTTTCTAAAAATTTTGCTTGAGTTCCCTTCCCGGCAGCGGGGGGCGCTAATAGAATAATATTCATCGATTAATGTCTCCTATAGCTTTTACGATAACTTCTAGTCACAAGGCTTCCTTCAAGTTGTTTATATGTCTCTAGCGCAACACCAACGACGATTAGAAGTCCAGTACCACCTATAGTTACACTAGCTGGTACAGAGATTTTATCTGATAGATTAACTAACGCTGTGAAAAGAATAGGTAAGATAGCTATGATCACTAAGAAAATCGAGCCAACTACTGTTAATCTAGATAAAATTTTACTAACATAATTTTCTGTTTCCACACCTGGTCTAATACCTGGAATATAACCACCATTCTGTTGTAAATTCTTAGATAATTCTTCTGGTTTAATTTGGATAAATGTATAGAAATATCCAAAGAAGAAAATTAAGAATATATAAATGATAAGTCCTACTGGTGTTGAATAAGATAAGTAATTATTACAGAAATCAATGAATCCTTGATTGCCACTTAATTGAGCAATTGTTGTCGGAATCGCTAGAAAGCTAGAGGCAAAGATGACAGGTACAACGCCAGCTGAGTTAATTTTAATTGGCATGTAACTCTGTGGATTTCCATAAGCACTTGATGTTTTATTGGCATATTGAATAGGAATTTTACGATCTGCTTCTTGTACCCAAATAACACCGATGATAATGACGAAATATACAATGATGAAGAGTACAAATAAAGCGATTCCTAAGCCTAATGCCAAATCGGAGTTTGTAATTAATCCCTGAAATGCTTGAATAAACATCGTTGGTAACTCTTTGATAATACCAGCCATAATGATTAAGCTCATACCATTACCAATACCCTTCTTGGTGATTCTATCTCCTAACCAAAGAGTAAAGGCAGTACCTGCTGTCAATATAGTGGCGATATATAGGTGATCTATCGCACTTGGCGCATCGAAGAATGCGAATGAAAAGGCAAATCCTTCAATGAAGGCGAATATGATTCCCATATATCTAGTAATTTGATTGATTTTTTGTCTTCCAACTGGTCCTTGTTTATTTAGCTCACTAAAATAAGGAATGATGTCTAACTGTAATAATTGCATGATGATGGATGCCGAGATATAAGGCATTACGCCTAACGCAAAAATTGAGAAATTACGTAAAGATCCACCACCCATAACATTGATCAAATCTAGAAATCCTAAATTACTGGTGATTTCTGGTGTTCCTGGAACTCGAATCGAAGTTCCAATCACGAAGATCATTAAGGCAACCAACGTAAAACCGATTCTTTTTCGTAAATCTTTATTCGTCGGTGCAAATAATTGTTTCAAAGTTTGAAACATATTAGATCACCTCGGCTTTACTTCCTGACTTTTCGATTTTTACTAGTGCACTAGCAGAAAATTTATTCGCTTGAATAGTAAGCTTTTTCGTTAATTCTCCTGTTCCTAGTACTTTAATTCCGTCTAATTGATTTTTGATTAATCCTACTTCTTTTAGTAAAGCAGGAGTTACTACTGTACCATCTTCAAAGCGATTAAGATCGTCTAAGTTGATTACTGCATATTCTACTTTGAATTTTGCGTTTGTAAATCCACGTTTTGGAAGACGTCTGTATAATGGTAATTGTCCACCTTCGAATACAGCACCTTTTCCGCCTCCGCTACGGGCTTTTTGTCCTTTTTGTCCTTTTCCTGATGTTTTTCCTAAACCACTACCACGACCGCTACCTAGTCTTTTTTTCTTATGTGTAGCTCCTTCATTAGCTACTAATTCATGTAACTTCATTATCCGATAATCTCCTCTTCTGTTTTTCCTCTTAATTTTGCAACTTCTTCTATAGATTTTACAGATTTTAAGGCATTGATCGTAGCGGTTGCCATATTTAATTTGGTACGGCTTCCAAGTGATTTAGAAAGGATATCATGAACACCAGCAAGTTCTAATACGGCACGAACTGCACCACCTGCGATTACTCCTGTACCAGCTGCAGCAGGCTTTAGGAATACTTTAGCAGCACCATTTACACCGATTACTTCATGCTGAATTGTTCTGCCATCGACTAAAGGAATTCTAACGATACTCTTAGTAGCAGCTTGAATTGCTTTTTTGATCGCATCTGGTACTTCATTGGCTTTACCAACTCCTAAACCAACGCGACCTTTTCTATCCCCAACAACTACACAAGCTGAGAAGCGTCTTTTACGTCCACCTTTAGTTACTTTAGTGACAGACTTTACTTCGACAACTAATTCTTCTAGCTCTTTTTGTTTTGGGTCATTATTTCTATTTTGCATAATTTCCCTCCTATTAGAATTCTAATCCTTTTTCACGTGCAGCGGTAGCTAATGCTTCTACACGTCCATGATAAAGGTATCCACCTCTATCGAATACTACTTTAGTAATTCCGGCTTTTTTTGCTTCTAAAGCGATTTGTTCTCCTACTTTAGTAGCAGCTTCTTTATTGCCACCATTTTCTAATTTTAGACTTAATGATGAAGCACTTGCTAAAGTAATACCATTTTCATCATCGATGATTTGCGCAGAGATATTTTTATTTGAGCGGAAAACACATAATCTAGGTACTTCAGCAGTACCAACGATCTTATTTCTTACTCTTTCATGTCTTACTTTACGCATTTCATTGCGAGAAATTTTTTTGATCATAAGTAACTTCTCCCTTCTACTTATTTATTATTAAGCAGCTTTCTTTCCTTCTTTACGACGAACATGTTCATCTTTGTAACGGATACCTTTTCCTTTGTATGGTTCAGGTTCTCTTACTTTTCTGATTTTAGCTGCAAATTCACCTACTAACACTTTATCGATTCCACTTACGGTAATCTCTGTATTCGATGTTGCTTCTACTTGAATACCAGCTGGTATTTCAAGCTCAACTGGATGAGAATATCCAGCACTGATCACTAATGTAGATCCTTTTACATTGAAACGATAACCTACACCGATGATCTCTAATCCTTTTTTAAAGCCATGCATTACACCTTCGATCATGTTATGAATACGTGCATTCATTGTTCCATGCATTGCTTTTGTCGTTTTCTCATCGTTTGCTCTTAAAACAGAAACATTATTTCCTTCGATATTTACTGTAATTCCTTTTCCTAAAGCGAGTGATAATTCTCCTTTAGGTCCTTTAACATGAATATGATTGTCTTCACTTGTTACAGTTACACCTTCAGGTACTACAATTATTCTATTTCCAATACGACTCATTATCTCGCACCTCCTTCGATTTTACCAAATATAAGCTAGTACTTCTCCACCTAGTGTTTGTTTACGAGCTTCTTTGTCGGTCATGATTCCACGTGATGTAGAAATAATCGCAATTCCTAACCCATTCAACACTTTTGGTACATCTTCTGCTTTTGCATAAACTCTTAATCCAGGTTTAGAAATTCTCTTTAATCCTGTGATTACTCGTTCTTTGTTTGGACCATATTTTAATGTGATAAGAATTGTACCTTGTACATTTTCATCTAACACTTTATAGTCCTTTATAAATCCTTCTTCTTTTAAAATTCTAGCAAGTTCTAATTTTAGTTTAGAAGCAGGCACTTTAACTTCCGTATAACGCATACTATTAGCATTACGAATTCTCGTAAGCATATCTGCGATTGTATCTGTTACTACAGCCATATTAATTAAATCCTCCTTCCCTACCAGCTTGATTTCTTCACACCTGGTATTTGTCCTTTGTTTGCTAATTCTCTAAAACAAATACGGCAGATTCCAAATTTGCTCATTACTGCATGAGGTCTACCACATCTTTCGCAACGTGTATATTCACGTACTTTGAATTTTTGTTTTCTATTAGCCTTTACTTTCATACTTTTCTTTGCCATAATATCCTCCTATTACTTTCTAAAAGGAATTCCAAGTTTATCTAACAAGTCATACGCTTCTTCATTAGTCTTCGCCGTTGTAACGAAAACGATATCCATTCCACGTACTTTTGCGATATTATCATAATCGATCTCTGAGAAGATTAGTTGTTCTTTGATTCCTAATGTATAATTTCCTCTTCCATCGAACGCTTTAGGAGAAACTCCTCTGAAATCACGAACACGTGGTAGAGCGATAGAAATCAATTTATCGATAAAGCTATACATGTTTTCTCCACGTAATGTTACTTTACAACCGATTGATTGTCCTTCTCTTACTTTGAAACCAGCTATTGATTTCTTTGCTTTAGTAATGACTGGTTTTTGTCCTGCAATCATCTCTAGATCTTTAACAGCAGCATCGATTAATTTAGAATTGCTTGTCGCATCTCCAACACCGATATTAATTACTACTTTTTCTAATTTTGGCACTTCCATTATCGTTTTGTAGCCATTTTTCTCAATTAAACTTGGAACTACTTCATTAAGATATTTTTCTTTTAGGCGGTTCATATATTACCCTCCTTCCAATTAATCAATCTTCTCGTTTGATTTTTTAGAAATTCTACATTTTTTATTTGTTTTTTCATCGATCGTATAACCGATTCTAGTGGTCTTCTTTGTTTTTGGATCGATCAACATAACATTGGAAGCATCGATTGGTGCTTCTACTTCAAGAATTCCACCCGTCTCTTGACCGTTTCCTTTTTTATGTTTTTTAACAATATGAGCTCCTTCGACGATTACTCTGTTCTCATCTTTAAAAGTCTTTGTTATTTTTCCTTCGACACCTTTACTAGACCCGGCTATTACTCTTACTTTGTCTCCAACTTTAAGTTTCATAATATCCTCCTTTATAGCACTTCTTTAGCTAAAGATACTATTTTCATAAAATCTTTGTCACGAAGTTCTCTTGCTACTGGTCCAAAGACACGAGTTCCGATTGGACTCTTATCGTCTTTAATGATTACGCAAGCATTATCGTCGAATTTAATGTAACTTCCATCATCACGACGGACACCTTGTTTACTTCTTACGATAACAGCTTTTACAACTTTTCCTTTTTTCACAGTTCCATTAGGTGTGGCATCTTTTACTGTACCAACAACTATGTCACCGATATTACCAGTTTTTACTTTGCTTCCCCCTAGTACACGAATGACTAATAGTTCTTTCGCACCAGAGTTATCAGCTACTTTTAAACGGCTTTCTTGCTGTAACATAAATTATTTCCTCCTTCACCTAAGAGTTATAGAATAACTGCTTCTTTTACGATTTCTGCTAAATAGAAGTGTTTTGTCTTAGAAATTGGTTTACATTCTACGATTCTAACGGTATCTCCTACTTTCGCTTTATTTGATTCATCATGAGCGGCATATTTTTTAGAATATTTTACTCTTTTGCCATACTTAGGATGTTTTTTATATGTCTCTACTTTGACAGTAATAGTCTTGTTGTTACAAGCACTTACTACTGTACCAACTAATTCTTTCTTAACTGATTCTCTCATGTAAACCCTCCTTAATTATTTTCCGATTCTTCACGCTCACGTAACACTGTTTTTAAACGAGCTACGTAATGTCTCAAATCTCTTATTCTTGAAGGTTTTTCTAAATTTCCTGTTGCTTGTTGTAATCTTAAATTAAATAATTCTTCTTTTGCTTCTTTGATCTTCGCAACGATTTCTTCAGTGGTTAGTTCTCTTATTTCTTTAACCTTCATTTATCTCACCACCATCTTCTTTTTTTACAAATTTTGTTTTGATTGGTAATTTATGAGAAGCTAAACGAAGTGCTTCACGAGCAGTAGCTTCGTCTACTCCAGCAATTTCGAACATGATCTTTCCTGTTTTAACAACAGCTACCCATGCTTCTACATTACCTTTACCTTTACCTTGACGTGTACCAATTGGTTTCTTCGTTAAAGGCATATGTGGGAAAATATTAATCCATACTTTTCCACCACGTTTCATATAACGTGTCATTGCAATACGTGCTGCTTCGATTTGGTTTGAAGTAATCCAAGCACCTTCTTTTGCCATTAATCCATATTCACCTTTATCTAATGTTGTATTTCCCTTAGCATGACCTTCGTAAGGTAATCTATGAACACGACGATACTTTGTTCTAGATGGAATTAACATGATTAATTACCTCCTTTAGCCTTTTTTGAAGGAAGAATTTCACCCTTGTAGATCCATACCTTAACACCGATTTTTCCAAATGTTGTATCTGCTTCAGCAGTTGCATAATCGATATCGGCACGAAGTGTATGTAGAGGAATAGTTCCTTCTGTATATCCTTCACTACGAGCCATATCAGCGCCACCAAGACGTCCTGATACTAAAGTTTTAATTCCTTTAGCGCCTGACTTCATAGCATTTCTAATTGCTCTTTTTTGTGCCATTCTGAACGATGCACGATTTTCGATTTGATTAGCAATAGAGTTTGCTACAATCTGTGCATTGATATCTGGCTTTTTGATATCGACGATAGAAATTTGTACTTCTTCGCCAATTTCTTTTGAAATTTCTTTCTTTAACTTTTCGATTGCTTCGCCACCACGACCAATGATAACACCAGGTTTAGCCGTATGAACAACAATCTCTGTTCTCTTAGAATTTCTCTCTACTTGTACTTTAGAAACAGCTGCGTCTTTAAGATTCTTAGCAAAGTATTCACGAATTTTGATATCGTTATTTAAAAACTTTGCATAGTCTTTTTTGTTCGCATACCATTTTGAGTCCCAGTCTTTGTTTATTCCAAGTCTAAGTCCGTTAGGATTTACCTTTTGACCCATTATATAACCCTCCTTATTAGATTATCTCGTTGCCACAACGATGACGATGTGACTTGTTCTTTTATCCTTATGTCCAATATGACTACGTGAGTCAAACATATGACGTTTCATAACTGGACCAGCATCTACTCTTGCCTCTTTTACGTAAAGTTCATCTTGGTTTGCACCATTATTGTTGACTGCGTTACTGATTGCAGAAACTAATACTTTCTTTGTAAGGCGAGCAGGCTTTTTATTCATGTTATTTAAAATAACTAAGGCATCATTTACCTGTTTACCACGAATTAAATCTACGACTAAACGAGCTTTAATTGGTGATACTCTAAGAGTTTTTGCGATTGCTCTTGCTTCCATATTTCTCTCCTCCTAGTCACTATTTCTTTTTATTGTCGCCGTGTCCACCAAACTTACGCGTAGGTGCGAATTCACCAAGTTTATGTCCTACCATATCTTCAGTTACATAAACTGGAATAAATTCTTTTCCATTATGTACTGCGAATGTATGTCCAATAAATGCAGGATAGATAGTTGAACGACGTGACCAAGTTTTAATGACTTCTTTTTTTCCGGTTTCATTTAACTTATTAACCTTATCTAATAATCTTTCAAAAACATAAGGTTTCTTCTTTGAACTTCTAGCCATTTTTCTAATCTTCCTTTCCTATTTACTATTACGACGACGTACGATAAATTTATCAGACGCTTTTTTCTTACGTGTTTTGTAACCAAGTGCTGGTTTACCCCAAGGAGTAACTGGGCCTTTACGACCGATTGGTGCACGTCCTTCACCACCACCATGTGGGTGATCATTAGGGTTCATTACACTACCACGAACTGTTGGACGAATACCTAAATGACGAGTACGTCCTGCTTTTCCTAATCTAACTAATCCTTTATCTTCGTTACCAACTTCACCGATCGTTGCATAACAAGTACCAAGAATTAATCTTTGTTCGCCACTTGAAAGCCTTACCATTACGTAATTTCCTTCACGTCCTAGGATTTGTGCTGAAGCTCCTGCTGAACGAGCAAGTTCTCCTCCCTTACCAGGACGAAGTTCGATATTGTGAATCATCGTACCTACTGGAATATTCATAAGCGGTAGAGCGTTTCCTACTTTGATGTCTGCGTTTTCTCCGCTAACGATTTTATCTCCTACTTTCAAACTTTTTGGAGCGATGATATATCTCTTTTCACCATCTGAATAATTAATTAAGGCAATATTTGCCGTTCTGTTTGGGTCGTATTCGATACTAGCAACGGTACCTGGAATATCACGTTTATTACGTTTAAAATCAATAATACGATATTTTCTCTTAGCTCCGCCACCTTGATGTCTAACGGTAATTCTACCTTGATTGTTACGACCACCATTTTTCTTTAAGCTAACTACTAGACTTTTTTCTGGAGTAGACTTTGTAATTTCTTCATTTACTAAAGTACTTCTCTTTCTTTGCCCCGGTGTAATCGGCTTGTAGTTTCTTACTGACATGAGTAACCCTCCTTCTAATTAAGTTCGATTGATTGACCTTCTGCTAAAGTGACAATCGCTTTTTTCGTGCGGTTTGTCAATCCAGTATAACGACCAACTCTTCTTTTCTTTGGTTTAACATTAATTGTACGAATTTCTTCTACTTTTACTTTGAATATTTTTTCAATTGCTTGTTTGATTTCGGTTTTATTTGCTCTTGAATCTACTTTAAATACGTATTGATTCTTCATTTGAGCTAAACTACCGGCTTTCTCGGTAATGACTGGCGCTTTGATAATCTCTAAGTATTTAGTATCCATTACTTAAGCACCTCCTCGATTTTTTTCATTGTCTCTTTTGTCGTTAAGACAACGTTAGTATTTACTAAGTCTAAGACGTTCATTTCTGTAGGTTCGATTACCATAATATTTGGTAAGTTTCTAGATGCAAGAATTAGGTTCTCGTCTAATTCGTTAACGATGATTAATACTTTTTTATCATTTAATTCTAAATCACTTAGTACTTGAATCATCTCTTTTGTCTTAGGTGTATTTAAAACTAACTCGTCTACTGCGATAATATTTTTTTCGTTATATAAATTTAAGAAAGCAGTTTGTAATGCTAATCTTCTTTCTTTACGATTTTGTTTTTTAGAATAATCTCTAGGAACTGGTGTACCATATCTTCCACCGCCTACCCATTGTACGGCACGGATAGATCCTTGACGAGCATGTCCTGTTCCTTTTTGACGCCATGGTTTTCTTCCACCGCCACGTACTTCACTACGATTTTTTGTTGAGTGAGTTCCTTGCCTTAATGATGCTTGAGCTAA
Organism: uncultured Bacilli bacterium; assembly: GCA_944350365.1. GTDB lineage: Bacteria > Bacillota_I > Bacilli_A > RF39 > UBA660 > Alloscybalousia. Next base: position 47,874 of record CALVOU010000002.1, on the reverse strand, counting down.
GATGATTGCGTCATATAAGACTTTTTCATTAGGTTCGATTGCAAGTAACTCTTTATTTAATTTAACGTCCTTTAGTTTTTCCATCTTTAATTCCTCCTTATCTATCACATTACTCTTTACTTATTTTAATTTGTGATGATTATTCGTTAACTTCGGTTTCTTCAGTTTCTACTTCATCTACTGCATCTTGAGCTTCAATCTCAGCTTCTTGTTGTTCAGTAGTAGGATCTTCGTAAGTGATTAGTTCTTCACTATCGTTTACTTTTTCTCCTTTTTTTACTGAAGTTTTAATCATAACTAAAGATTTTTTAGGACCTGGAACGTTACCTTTTACTAAAATAACATTGTTTTCTAAGTCAACGTCAACGATTTCAAGGTTTTGGATTGTTGTTGTTTCGTTACCCATATGACCTGGAAGTTTCTTTCCTTTTAGAACGTGCATTGGTAACATTGTACCTAATGAACCAACACCTCTATGGTATTGACTACCATGTCCCATAGGTCCACGAGATTGATTATGTCTCTTGATAACACCTTGGAAACCTTTTCCTTTACTTACTCCTGTTACGTCGACTACTTCTCCTTTTGTGAAGATATCGGCTTTGATTTCTTGACCTAGTTCATAATCACTAGTATTTACTCCCCTAATTTCTCTTAAGAAGCGCTTAGGCTCGGTATTTGCTTTGTTTGTATGACCCATTTTTGCTTTGTTACTAGCTTTTGGTTTAACTGTTTCGTAACCTAATTGGATAGCGTCATAACCTTCGTTTGCTACTGTTTTGATTTGAGTAACTACATTAGGTTTTACTTCGATTACGGTAACAGGGATTAATTTTCCTGAAGTAGTAAATACTTGAGTCATTCCTACTTTTGTACCTAAGATTCCTTTCATACTTTTTTCCTCCTATAATTATTGTTCTACTTTGATTTTAATATCAACACCGCTTGGCAAATCTAAATGCGTTAATGCATCGATTGTTTCCTTGCTTGGGTTCTTGACATCAATAAGTCTTTTGTGTGTACGCATTTCGAATTGTTCACGACTATCTTTATTTATGTGAACAGCTCTTAAAACGGTAAACTTTTCGATCTTAGTTGGTAATGGAACTGGTCCACTAATTTCTCCACCTGATCTTGTGACCGTTTCTACTATTTTTTTTGCAGCACTATCTAGAATTCTATGATCATATGCTTGTAAGTTGATGCGAACATTTCCTTTTGACATTTTGAATCCTCCCTTCGCCTATATCTAGTATAGACATGCTCCGTGTAAATAACCTGATTCCAATTAACAACTTAACCCGGTGTATCAGCAACCTTACACATCTAAGCAGCCACACGCCTAAAATTATAGCATGGGTCCTCCTAAAAAGCAAGCACTTTTTGAAGAAATTTGTTTGTTTTTCAAGGACTTTTGTCTTTTTGACACAAATAGAGTTTTTTTCTTAAGAAAAGAAGTAGTAGTTTTCCACTTTTTCAATAGCTAGGAGTTATTTCCTTTTCGTTATTCGAAGTTTCCGAGTAAGCATTAATTAATTTAGTTATATATATAATAAGGATAGAAAAAAACAAATAGAACTATTTCTAGCCCTATTTGTTTATTATTTGGAAAGCAAACTTTCTCCTGTCATCTCCTGAGGAATTTCTAAATTCATAATTTCTAGAATTGTTGGTGCGATATCACCAAGTTTTCCATCATGAGGAATATAATCAGGATTACAGATGATAAATGGCACTTTATTGGTCGTATGAGAAGTAATGACGTTGTCGTTTTCATCGATCATAAGCTCACAATTTCCGTGGTCAGCAGTTACAATGAGTAAACCTCCTAATTCTTGAATCTTCGCATAGATTCTTCCTAAGTTCTCATCTACTGCTTCTACTGCTTTAATTGCTGCTTCTAAGTTTCCTGTGTGCCCTACCATATCACAGTTTGCAAAATTCAAGATAATCACATCGTAATTTGCCATAACTTCTTCTAGTTTATCACCAATTTCATAGGCAGACATTTCTGGTGCCATATCGTAGGTTGCTACATCTTTTCTAGGTACGATAATTTTATCTGTACCTGGTAAATCTAATTCTTCACCACCATCAAAGAAGTAAGTAACGTGTGGATATTTGCTTGCTTCAGCGATACGTAATACTTTTTTCCCACATTTTGATAAATATACCCCTAAAGAATTAGGTACAGTCACATGGGAATAAGCATTAGTACAAATAATTGTTTTTTCTACTGGCATCATAGTAACTAACTTGATATTCTTGAACTTTACGGTATCAAATTCTTTAAAATCTGGATTCGTAATTGCCGTAAATGTTTGCGTTGCGCGATCTGGTCTAAAATTAGCGAAGATCAAGCCATCATTTTCTTCTAGGTTACTATTTTCATCTAGAATAGCTGGTTCAATAAATTCATCAAAGATCTTCTTTTGATACTCTTCTTCAATATAGGTATGATAATCCTTAATGACTGGAGCTTCTTTTTTGACAAGTAATTTATAATAACGCTCCGTTAAGTTCCACATTCTTTCTCTATCCATCGAATAGTAACGACCAGAAACATCGGCGATACTTCCTAAATTTAGTTCATTAATTTTGGCTTGTAATTGGTCTAGGTACTGGCAAGCAACATCAGGAAGTGTGTCTCTTCCGTCTAGAAAAGCATGGACATAAACGCGCTTTACTCCTTCTCTTTTGGCCATATCAAGTAAAGCTAAAATATGATTAATGTGAGAATGAATTCCACCATCACTTAATAGTCCAAAAATGTGTAGTTTGGAATCATTTTCATTGACATGAGCCATTACTTTTTTCAACTCTTCATTGTCAAAGAATTTCCCTTCCCTAATTTCTTTTGAAATTAACTCTAAAGGTTGGTAGACAATTCTACCGCCACCAATATTTAAATGGCCTACTTCAGAATTTCCCATCTGTCCGGCTGGAAGACCTACTTGTTCACCACTCGCTTCTAGCTTGCTGTGGGGATAAGTATTCCACAAAAAATCAAATGTAGGTTTACTAGCCAACTTCGTGGCATTTCCTTTAGTCTCTTCTCTTAATCCAAAACCATCAATAATGGTTAATAATATTGGTTTCATTTTCATCCTTCTTTCTGTTTTTGTCGTTTTGTTTCTATTTTTCATTATTTTCTATATTTCTTTTAAATACATCGGTACCTTTAGCTTGAAAGCTTAATTTTTGATAAATGTGACGAGCGATTGCTCTTTTCGGATTAGATGTTAATTCTAAGTAGCTAATAGCCTCTACTTTTGCCTTTTGAATTACGTACTCTATTAACTTAGTCGCAATTTTTTGCCCGCGATAGGAGGAATCAACAACTACATAATCGATTACATATTTATAGACAAGTTTTAGGGGCTCGTAGCTTTTTGTCACCAACAAAGTACCTACTACTTTTTTCTCTTCTGATACCATGCCAAGAAAGAAGCATTCTCCTGGTAAATGAGAAATGATTTCTTCCTCTTTCTCTTCTTCTACGATATTAAATTCCGTTCGTATCAAGGCTAAACAAGAAGCAATTTCCATTTTATTCTCAACATGAAATTCTTTTAACTCCATCAGTTATTGTCCTTTAAACAGAATGATGCATATATCGGAATATATTTTACGTTCTTTTTGAGTCCAAAATTATCTTCTGTTATTCTAATTGCTTCGTTGATATTAAATCTACTCATGAATAAAGATAAGGATTTTGCTTTAGAAACATTTTTATTCACAATTTCTACTGGAATAATCTTTCCACTTCGTGTTTGAATGACGAATGGTACCTCTGCTTTTCCTTCTGATTGATAATAATATAGATTATATCCACTACTCATGATTGCATTCGCTACACTATTTTCGTATAAAATATACTTCAAATTATCATCAGAAAGTAATTTTATTTTGGATAAATGCATCATCATATAGAGAATACCTGTGTCATTTAGATATAATTTAAAGCTTTCCACATCTTTACACTTACTAAGTGGTGGAGTTACTTCAGTTACCTTGTGGCATTTATACACAATTCCGGTTAGAGATAAGTACTCCAATGCTTTCTCATAGTCTTTACTTCTACCACCGGTACGCATCAATCCATACTGGAATTTGCGATTCGGCTTGAGTAATTGGTAAGGAACAATGTTCAATACTTCGTTAGCTCTAACGATATCAATCGTATTTTCTATTTCTAAAAGTTCTTTTTTGTAACAATCTAGTATCTTTTCCTGAATCATTTTTAATTTTAAATCAGACTCCCCATTTAAATGGGCTTGTACTACTTCTGGCATTCCACCAGTTACTAAATACTCTTCGTAATAATCTAAAGCCAATTGGTGGAAAGGCATCGGTTTATTATTTCGATATGAAGTTTTGATAAATTCGATCAATTCTAGATTATTGACCGCTCTTAGATATTCTTCAAAGTCTATAGCAAACATGTATTTATACTGTAATTCTTCCCCTTTAAAAACAGGTAGTTTTTCTTTATGGGAAGTAATCATAATGATATGGTAATCATTTTGTTCCTTGCCGAACTTCTTTACCCCTTTAACGATTTCCTCATCACTTACATTATCGATAATCACTAGGGTATCTGTTTTTAAAATAGGTTCTCCTACTAATAAAGATAGCTTAGCGATTATTTTGTCGATTGTCCGCTCCTTTTTCATAATGGTCAGTAATGGGATATTATTGTCACTATTGATATAAGCTACTGTCTTATACTCTTTCTCGCCAAATTCGATTACACTATAGGTTTTTCCAATTTGTTTATTTCCATATAGTAATAAAGGTTTTCTACTGACTTCTTTTTTCCATTTAAGAAGATCTGCTGTTATTTTTCGTTCCATAAATCGCATCCTCCTTACATTATTTCATATTTACATTATAATTCAAATTGGTTTTATCGTCAATTCATGGGTAGTTTTTTTCTACCAATTTTTTCTAGTTTTTAGTGTTTTCAGTTCAGCTTTATCTTTTTTTAAATGAAGAAATTTGGTTCTTTTGTAGAGATTTTTCTTACTTAGGCTTTGACCAGACTAAGTATTTGTAGTTGTGTTGGTTTGTTTAACTTGTGTAAATACTAGAAAATGGTATGAGAGTATTTTCTCTTTTAATTGATTCCATGATATAATCAATTATGGTGATAGAATGAAAATAACTTTACCCGAGTTTACACTAGAAAGAGTCGATTTTTTTGATGAACAACATATTCGTTATATTGAAGGACTAATCACTGATCCAGAAGTCAAAAGATTTCTTCCTTATTTTGAACATGGGCTGTATATTTCTAAAAATATGGGTCTATTAAATGCTCATTACGTTCTTGTCAAAGAGAAGCAACCGATAGGTTATGTTTTCTTTAGTGCTCCTTTTGTAGAGAGTGAGCAAGTAAATGCCGAAGTTCGTTACATTATTGACCCCAATTATCGAAATCGTGGATTGGGTACTAAAGCGGTACAACAAAGTACTGATTATATTCTAAGTCAAGAAAATATTTCTAACTTAAGAGCATTTATTGATCCAGAAAATTTATCAAGTCTAGCCGTTATCCAAAAAGCTGGCTTTATTGAAACCGATCAAAACTTAGATGGTATAGGCTTTACTAAGCCTAGAAAATGATCATAGAAAAAGGTGTAGCTTAATCGTTACACCTTTTATTTACAATAATCTTTTTGGAATTCTAACCGTAATTTATCGGCAACCGTCACAATAAATTCAGAATTGGTTGGTTTAGCTTTATCGATATCGACACTATGGCCAAAGATTTCTTCCATTAAGTCCCAATCTCCACGATTCCAGCTTACTTCAATCGCATGACGAATCGCTCTTTCGACACGAGAAACGGTCGTATTAAATTTTTTCGCAATATCTGGATATAACTCCTTAGTGATGCCACCAATAACTTCTGGTCGTTCATAGAGAATAGATATTCCTTCTCTGATATATTGATATCCCTTAATATGGGATGGTATTCCTAATTCATGTAATATTTTGGTAATCGAAATTTGTAAATTATTATGGTAGATATCGATTGAGGCATTCGTATATATTTTGCTGTCAGCACAGTCCTCGATTCTTCTTTCTAGATCAGATAATTCAAACGGTTTTAAGATGAAGTAGTTGATTCCATACTCAGAAACTCTTCTAATCATCTCTTGAGCATTATAAGAAGTTAATATAATAACCTTCTTATCGATTTGTTCTTTTCTCATGGCCTCTAGAATGGATAGACCATCCTTTTTTGGCATAATTAAGTCCAAAATAATGACATCGTAATCACTCTGTCTGGTCTTAATTAATTCTAAACCTCTTTCTCCATCATTTGCTTCTAATACTACTTCGATACTAGCGTGATCTTTAAAGTACTCCTTAATCATGCTTACTAGGTCGATGTTATCATCGATCATCAGTACTCTGACTTTATTCATATTTTCTCCTTTCGTACTCCACGCAAGTATTATTATACACTATATTTTTACAAATAGATACAGTGAATATTGTAAGCTTTTGTCAAATGCTGTCGAGTATGAAAAAATATCCACAGAGATCCTCAATTTATAAGAGATTTACTCGTAAACAAAAAGAAGAACCTAATTTTAGCGGTTCTTTGACAAAGCTTGAGAAGCCATAGCGACGATTAATAAAATCATAACCAGAATCATGATCCATAAAAGTGGGTTATCATAATGATTTTCAATGAACTTCTCTATCTCGGTAAAGGTTCGATCTAGCCAATCGATTACTGCATTTCCTATCATACTTCTCCCTCCGTTTTTTCTATTATTACTTTTAATTTTTCAATATCTAAGCTTGTCCCACCAATCAAGTATCCGTCTATATTCGATACGGTATTTAATTCTTCTATGTTGTTTACAGAGACACTCCCGCCATATAAGACAGGGCAAATGACTTGATACTTTTCTTTCACATAATCTTTTATCCATTTCGTAATTAACGTAATTTCTTCTGAGGTTGGAATTCTTCCCGTTCCAATTGCCCAAATTGGTTCATAAGCAATAATTACGCGATCTAGATTACTTTGTTCAGAAAAGGCATTATCAATCTCTTTCTTAAGAATAATTTCTCTTTCTGGAATTTCTTCTTCCTTTTCTCCTATGCATAAAATCGGTATCATGTTGTTTTCTAAAGTTAGTTTTAACTTCTGATGAATCATCTCTTCCGTTTCTTTTAAAATATTTCTCCGTTCTGAGTGACCAATAATCACATATTTGACATTTAATGACTTTAATTGTTCAATCGCAACTTCACCAGTTAAGGCTCCCATATTACGATCAGCCACGTTTTGAGATCCTAATTGAAAATTTTCTTGATTCTGAAAATAGGGAAAATAAATATTACTCGGGCAGAATACAAGTTTATTCATTGACTTTAAGGACGAAATCCGATTAACATAGGGTTCTATTTGTTCCTTAGTTAAATTCATTTTATGGTTACTTATTATCCATTTCATCTTTATCACCTTTTATTTTATCCACTAATTTACCAATAACCCCTAAACGATTTTCTTTATGATCGATCGCGTATTGATAAACATCTAATACGGATTCAGCAAAATATTTAGAACTGTATCGTTCGGCATTAATTCTTGCCTGTTTAGATAATTTTTGTACTTGTTTACTATCTTTATATAATTCTTGAATAATTTGTTTACATTCCTCTTGCGTCTTAAAAATCCTACCATTTAATCCATCTATTACTGTATTAGCAAAACTCTCATCATCAATACAAATTGGCGTTACTTCTGATGCCATCGCTTCGATTACTGTTAAGCCTTGCGTTTCTGATTGGGAAGCAGTTAAAAAGATATTGGCCAAGTGGTAATAGTATGGCATCTCTTCCCATTTTGCTTTTCCAGTTAAGATAATATGATCTTTCATCTTTTCTTTTTGAACATATTCTTGATACTCTTCCATATCTGGTCCATCACCAACAATTAACAATTTTAGTTTTGGACAACTTTTCACTAGGTCTTTTACGACATCCATTAAGAAAATAATATTTTTTTCTTGAGCCAGACGACCAACAAAGATAGCGACAAAATCTTCTTCTTTAAGCCCCACTTTCTTCCTTAGCTTAGCTAGCTTTTCTGAATCAATATTCTCTTTATAGAATCTTTCTAACTCAATTCCGGTTGGGATAATATGAATATTTTTATCTACTTTATATTTTTCTTTAAATAAATCATACGTTTTTTTCGTAGGAACAATTAATTCACTAGCTGTTTTATCACAGTAAAACAAAGTTAAATACTCGACGATTTTTTTACTAGATTTATTAAAGTATCCTTTCGTTACATAGTGTATATAGTCTTCATACATCGTATGATAAGTATGAACTAAGGGAATATCTAGTTGAAAAGCTAATAATCTTGCAAAAGTTCCAATCGCAAACTCAGTCTGGGAATGGATAATATCCAGTTTCCAGCTTTTAATAATATTGACTGCTTTAATTGGGTAAATAGAGGTTAACCTAGAATCATATATTCCCGTTGGGATACCTGGTATTCTTAAAATATGTTCCTTTTCATCATAATCATAATGAAAACTTTCTAAATTAGCCGTTACTACATAGACAGTATGCCCTAATTTTTCTAAAGCTTCCTTCAACATTACTTCGCTAGTGACTAAACCACTAATATATGGAGTATATGTTTCCGTAAAAATTCCTATTCTCATTTTTTGACCCTTCCTTTGACATTTAAGACAATCGCTCCAATAATCATCAATAAATAATATGATATCGTTCGCCAAATTAGAAGAGAGGCTTTTAGAATGCTACCTCCGATAAAACAGCCAAAGAATTTTAAGTAGCCGTATTCAATACCACCACTCGCACCAGGTATTGGTACAAATGATCCAATAATTAAGATATAAGCAGAAGATACAATCGCAGTAATTGGGGATACACCGGTTCCACCTAAGGCAACAATAACGAAATAAGGCATTACATAAGTTAATGTTAAATAAATAAAATTATAGATAAAAGCCTCTAGACAAAGCAACTTATTTTTCTTTAAGAAAGTCGTACCCTCATGGAAATCATCAACACGCTCTTTCCATGCTTCTTGAGTTTTTTCTGGATTTTTTATGAGTTTGATTTTTCCTAAGAAAGAAATCACTTTCTTTATCACTATGTGGTTAAATTTACTACTGAAACTAATGATAATTAATCCTAGCATGACCAAAGTATTTACCATGAATCCTAAAACAATCAATTCCTTTAGTACAGGGATATCTTTAAATAAATGGAAATTAGCATTGATCGTAATTGCAAATAGGCCATAGATTACTAAAGCAGCTTGGTAAATAATAAAGTTCTGCATGATGATGTTGGTTGCCTTAGTTAAGCGAAATCCTTCTTTTTTTAGCATGTAAATTTGCATCGGTTGCCCACCTGTAGAAAAAGGGGTAATTCCGTTAAAAAACTTCGTCATAAACTGCATACGCAAAGCTTGTCCAAAGCTATAATCATTTGTATAACTGTTGACAATCTTTTTATAGGCTAATGCTTCAAATACGACAGCTAGTAGCTGGCAAACAAGGGCTAAGAACAAAAAGAAGAAGTTAGCTCCTAGAAGTGCTTCGATAATCTCGTTGAAATCATCTTTTAATACTATATAAAGAATGATTATGGTGACTCCAATTAATATTAGACTGTTTTTCTTTAAGCTTTTCATGGCACACTCCTCATTTTCTTATGTTTATCTTTTTGCTTGTTTAAAACTCCAGGAGGAAACTTTTATTTTTCCGCAATTACTTCAAGTCCTGGTAAACTTTTTCCTTCTAGATACTCTAAAGTAGCTCCACCACCAGTAGAGGCATGACTGACTTTATCTTTGTATCCTAATTGACTAGCTGCAGCGACAATATCACCACCACCTAAAATAGTATCAATATGGTTATCTGTTAAGAATTTTAGTATTTGTTCGGTTCCAACACTGTATTTAGGATTTTCATATACTCCTAATGGGCCATTCCATACTACTATTTTGGCTGTTCTTAGTATATCACAAAATTCTTTAACTGTCTCTGGTCCGATATCTAATCCCTTCTCTGTATCTGAAAGGTCATTAATTTTAACTATGTGACTATTGTTATCTTCTAGAGAAGTCGCTGCTTGAACATCGGTAGGAAGAACGATTTTACTTGGATAGTTGGTTAACATTTGTTTACAAAACTCAATATTTTCTTCATCTAGAATACTGCTTCCGATTGAGTACCCGGCTGCTTTTAAAAAGGTAAATGCCATTCCACCACCAATAATAATTTTATCTGCCTTTTCGATCAAGTTTTTGATCACACCAATTTTATCAGATACTTTACTACCACCTAAGATGACAATATATGGTCGTTCTGGATTATCTAAGCGACTTAACGATTTTAATTCTTTTTCTACTAAGAAACCAATCGCATTTGGTAACTTACTACCGATTCCTGCGTTGGAAGCATGACTACGATGAATCGTTCCAAAGGCATCATTGATAAAAATATCTCCTAAATTAGCCCAGTAGGTGGCAAGCTCATCATCATTTGAACTTTCTTTCTTTCCATCCAAATCTTCAAAACGGGTATTTTCTATTAATAGAATGTCTCCTTCTTTCATTCCTTCTACGGTTTTAATTAAAGTATCACTTCTTGTCCTATTGATAAATAGTACTGGATGATGAAGTAATTCACTTAATTTTTCTGCAACAGGAGCCAAACTATTCTTGGCCTTATCACTTTCTTCTTTAATTCTTCCAAGATGGGACATCAAAATCACTTTAGCTTTCTCGCTAACTGCATAACGAATAGTATCTAGACTTTCTACTATTCTCGTATCATCGGCAATTTCTCCATTCTTCATTGGAACATTAAAATCGCAACGAATGATTACTCGTTTACCTGTCAAATTTAAATCCGTAATCGTTCTTTTCATGCTTTAACCTCTTTTCTTTTATTCTTTTTCATTACTAGTATACCAAAAAAAAGAGATGAATTAAATCTCTTTTCCTTAATTCTTAAATATTTCTACATTGTTTCCATAACTTCTACTAATTTTTTCGCTGTTCTAACCATTTGGCTAGTATAGGAATTTTCATTATCATACCAAGCAACTACTTGAACTAATGTTTTGCCATCTCCTAAACTAATTACTTTGGTTTGAGTAGCATCAAAGACTGATCCATGGGTATCCCCGATGATATCGCTAGAAACAATTTCCTCATCAGTGTAACCATAAGATTCACTTTGTATGGATTTCATCATTTCATTGATTTCTTCTTTAGTTACTTCTTTATTTACAACCGCGTCTAGGATTGTTAAACTACCATCTACAACTGGGACACGTTGAGCACTACCGATTAATTTACCAGATAATTCAGGGATAACTAAACCGATTGCTTTAGCGGCTCCTGTTGAATTAGGTACGATATTGATCGCTGCCGCACGAGCTCTTCTTAAATTTCCTTTTCTATGTGGTCCATCTAGAATCATTTGATCTCCAGTATAGGCATGAACCGTTGTCATAATTCCTGAAATAATTGGGGCATAGTTATTTAAGGCATATGCCATCGGTGCAAGACAGTTTGTCGTACAAGATGCAGCCGAAATAATATGGTCTTCTTTGGTAAGTGTATTTTCATTTACGCCATAAACGATAGTTGGTACATCGTTTCCTGCTGGAGCAGAGATAATTACTTTTTTGGCTCCGGCTCTTAAATGGGCTTCTGATTTTTCTTTAGAAGCAAAGAAACCAGTACATTCTAAGACAACATCGACACCAAGTTCTCCCCATGGTAATTCTTCTGGATTAGAAATGGCATAAACAGGAATTTCTTTTCCAGCTACGATGATTCCTTTTTCTGTTGCACTAACTGTATTCGCTAGTTCATATTTTTTTTGCGCTGAATCATATTTTAATAAGTGCGCTAACATTTCGGGATTTGTTAAGTCATTGATCGCAACAATTTCATAATTGCTTTGTCCAAACATTTGACGAAAAGCAAGACGGCCAATACGACCAAAACCATTAATTGCTATTTTCATTTTATCCTCCTCTTTCTATTTTCACTATATAGTTTTTTGCCTAGCATTGTCAATATATTCAAAAAAATCTACTTCCTACTTGTCACTTTTTTCCACAGAATTTGGGGAAAATCCTGCTTGTCTTTGTCTTTTTTCCACAATGTCTGTGGATTTTTCTTTTAAAAGTCGAGATTTTCTTCTTGTTCTAAATTTTTCCACATTTTTGGGGAAAACTCTATATTCTAAAACATCCTCCACCAATGAATTCTCTTAGAATAGAATCTTCTGGTATACTTTCTGAAGAGATAGGTAAAAATACTCGTAAAAAGTTAATTAGACGAATCGCTTCGTTATAATATTCTGACTCGACAGGTACAGAATAAAGTAAGGGTTCGACAAACGTTTTTAATACACCTAATTCATAGATATGGGCGGTATTAAAAGTATATTCGGCATCGTCTTGATAAGGAAAAATATATTTTTCTTCCCCTTCTCTTACTTTTGCCCAACTTCTTAATGTACTTTCGACACTGTTTCCTCTAGTACGATTATCACGAACAATTCTTCTTAATAAGCGGTTGTCGGTTGTCGACACTCGTGCGTGATTGTCTATATTTAACTCTGTAAGTGCGGACAAATAGATTGTTACTTTGTTTTCCTTAGGAATATGTTCTAATACTTTGGGATTTAGCGCATGAATTCCCTCAATTAAAAGAATATCCTCTTTATTCATTTTAATTTTATTCTTAAACTCTTTCTTCCCTAAAATAAAGTTATATGTTGGAACAAGCGTTTCCTCGCCAGTTAATAATTTCTGAATCGTCGATTCAAATAACTCTAAATTGACGGCTTCTAATCGCTCATAATCCGGTTTTCCATCTTCTCCTAATGGTGTTTCTTCTCTTTCTACAAAGAAGTCATCCATCGACAACATAATAGGTTTTTTTCCAAAACTTTTTAAACATAATACTAATTTATTGGTTGTAGTTGTCTTTCCAGTCGAAGAAGGTCCACCAATTAAAGCTAATTTGACTTTTTCCCCCTTATTGACAATTTCTTTCGCAATATCAAATAATTTTTCATTTTTGACTAACTCATCGATACGAATTAATTCTTCAATCGTACTATTCGATACTCGACGGTTTAAATCCACTACATTTTCTAGTTTCAACATTTTTGCCCAATCTCTAGAGCTTTGAAATAATTCAAAGATATTTTTCCGATGTTGGTAAGGCTTAATTCCCTCTTTCATATAGATAGTTGGGAAACGAAGTACAAAACCATTTTCGTGTAGATACGTTAACTCAAAGTGAGATAATACTTTAGTACTAACTGGCATCTGACTATATAAGTAATTGTATAAATCGCCTAGTTTGTATAAAGTAACATGGGTAGAAGTAACATAGTCCATAATTCCTGCTTTTACTTCATCATGAATAGCATGAAAATAATTTTTAGCGTCTAATCTTGTCACTGTTACTTTGGTAATTGGTAAATTAGCGACAATAATTTCTTTCATCTTTAATTCTAATTGCGTTAAATCTTCTTCCGTTAAACGAATATTCGTTTCAATATATAATCCTTTATCTAAAGAGTGATTAACTTTGATTTCCATATTACTGCCAAACAATTGTTTTGTTGCGTAAACTATTAGATAAATTAAGCCATTCAAAAATACTCGATTAGCACCTCTTTCGGTTAAATCTAAAAATTCTACATGACAATCCTTATGAATTGTATCGGTTAATTCTTGATAAATTCCATTAACTTTAGCCAAAATAATCTCATACTTAAAATTAGATGCATAGTTAGTTGCTAACTCTGCAAGACTTGTTCCACGGTTTACTTGAACTCTTTCTTCTCCAATCGTAATCGTTATTTGATTCATTATCGCACCCCTTTATTTTTCTTTTATTTTATTCTTTTATTTTCTGTTTTACTTTTGCCTGTTCTTCCGGATGTTTATTTGTTTCATCAAGAAAGTTTAGTTTCATTCCTCGTGTTAGTTCATAATAATCAGATAAACTCATCGAAACTGTTTTTCCTTTTGATGCATTATTCGACGTTATTTTTAAATTGGTAACTTTGGTTTTCAAGTTATCACCTCAAAGTTATTATATTACTTTTTTTCACAATTAGAAAGGAGAGTTTTTCTTTTTGCGTGAATATTTTTTTTGATTTCTTACTAATATATATATAGGTGAAGAAAAATGAGTTTAGTTCCTATTGTCATAGACAAAGAAAGTAATGGAGAAAGAAGTTATGATATTTTTTCTAGATTATTAAAAAACAGAATTATTCTATTAAGTGGAGAGATCAACGATAGTACTTCTGATTCAATTGTGGCCCAATTACTCTATTTAGACTCTTTGAACCATGAAGATATCAGTCTCTATATCAATAGTCCTGGTGGGTCGATTACTAGTGGGATGGCTATATACGATACGATGAACTTTGTTAAAAGTAAGGTTTCGACGATCTGTATCGGTATGGCCGCAAGTATGGCTGCTTTTCTTTTATCTTCTGGAGAAAAAGGAAAACGCTTTATCTTGCCAAATGCTGAAGTGATGATTCATCAACCATTAGGTGGTGCTCAAGGGCAAGCAACAGAAATTAAGATTGCGGCTGAACACATTTTAAAAGTAAAGAAGAGAATGAATACTATTCTTGCTACCAATACTGGCCAAGATATCGAAACGATTGAAAAAGATACCGAAAGAGATAACTTTATGGATAGTAAAGAAGCTCTCGATTATGGTATCGTTGATCAAATTATTCAATAAGATAAGGGTACAAGAACGCTTATCTTTTTTTGGCGTGTTCATAGTTTAGTCTAGTACGGTATTGTTCTAGATTGTATTCATTAAACTGAATTTGATCTTCTATACGATTTAGATTAAAATGAAGCCAATTATTCCAAACTTCCTGATTATTTTCTACTACAATATTCGTAATCTTTTCACGATACTGTTCACGGAATGGGTAGTAAGATCTACTCATATATAAAGCTGGTTGAGGTAATTTGGTCTCTAAAAATTGGTTGCTTAAGTGCCACAATTCAATGCTTTGGATGACTCTTCCCAATCTCGTATTTCCATCTTCAAACATCTGAAGAGCTGCGATTAGTCCATGAACAATAAGTGGTTTCAATAAAATATCTATTTCATTTACAGTTTCTTGATTATAATAGGCTAATAGTTTTTCCATCGCCTGGTCAATCTCTGGATAAGGAAGAGGAAAATATTTAATATCCCTACTTCCATCTATATTCCATTTTCCTACAAATTTACGATTATTTTGTCGATATTCACCACTAGCATATTTTTCATGAGAAGTTCCTTGAAGAATAAGTTGGTTACTTATTTTCACATTTTCTTTCGTTAATGGTGAATCAACCGATAAAAGATAATCTATCGCATTTAATTTCTGAGTTTGCATATATAGTCCAATTAGAAAGGAATTTTCTTTTTCCAATTTTTGATTATCTACAATTTCGGCACTTTTAATTGCCTGTAAAAAAATAGTACGTTCTTCTTCTGATAATTCCATTAATTTTTGAACATACTCCTTGTATTTTTCTAAAGTATCTTTACATTGTTCTAGGATTCCTTCTTCAAATGTAAGATGTTCTAAAACCTCAAAGATACTTAAATCTACTACTTTATACTGTCCACTATTCATATATTTCTCAATTTCTAAGTCAATTTCTTCATTCGTCATTGTTCATACACCACCTTAATTCAATCACTCTAATTATTTTCAAATATTCACTCTTGTTTTCTCATTTTTTCGGCTAATTCTCTTATTTTTCTAAACCGATGATTTAAACCAGATTTAGTAATTGATTTCCCTGTTTCATAAGAGATGATTTCACTTAACTCTAGAAGGGATGCCTCAGGATACTTTTCTCGATATTCGATAATTTCTTTAGTTTTGTCATCTAATAATTCAATTCCTAGATTTTCTTTTAAATAACGAATATCTTCTAGTTGTTTAGTTGCGGTTTCCACGATTTTATCGATATTAGCTTGTTCACAATTATTTAAGCGATTTGTCATATTTTTGTGATCGCGATAGATTCTGATATCTTCATAGTATAATACTGCATTAAAAGCACTGATGATTCGTAAGAAATCGCCTATTTTTTCAGCTTCTTTAATGTATACCATGTAGCCTTTCTCTCTACTTAGTATTTTACTGTTGAGGGAAAAATTGTTTAATAGTTTTTGAATAAACTCTGCTTCTTCTCTTTCATCGATTAAGAATTCTAAATGGTACCTAGATGTTTTGGGATCGTTGATACTTCCTTTGGTTAAAAAACTTCCTCTTAAATAAGCTCTAATTTCTGCTTCTGAATCCGCAATATAGCTAGCTGGTTGCGGTAAATATTCTCCGTTTTCATCTATGACAGATAGATCTTTTAGAATAAAGTCTACTTTATCGTCGATCATAATTAAATAAAGATTATTTTTACTGAAGTTATTTCCTTTTCTAGTTTCTATTTCACAAGTAATGTCGTAGAGATCTTTGCATAATTTATATACGCGTTTTACCACAGTCGCATTTTCAGAGACAAGGTCAATTGTCGTATCACTATAGCTTCCATTATTTCGCATGAAGCCAGATAACTCTGCGATACTTTCAGACTTGGTGTTATCAATTCTGGAAATTTCTTCTTTAATTGTTGTTGTGAAAGACATATTATCACCTCATTATGTAAGAAAAAATAAGTGAGCCTAACTTTAGGCCGTTATGTTTAATGGTTCCGTCTTCTAAAGTAACTAGATCAGAACTCAACAATTCGACGTTTAATTTTTCAATATTTTCCTGATCAATTTCTACTTGTTCTTTAAACTCTTTTTCATATTTTGCTACCATACTCTCAGAAATTGGGGTATTACTGGCAATTACCGCATTAATCTTTCTTTTTCCTAAATATCCATTTAGTGTATTTAAATAGTCACTAACGCGGTTATCGTCCGTCTCACCTGGTTGATTCATCAAATTACAAATATACAGGATAGGAGCGCTACTTTTATCGATTGCTTTAATCACTTCTTTACAAATTAAATGCGGAATAATACTCGTATAAAGACTTCCCATACTGAGTACAATCAAATCAGCTTCATGGATAGCCTGTAAGACATCACGTCTAACATGTGGTGTTTCTTTATAATATATTTTTTTGAACTTTTTATACGATTTCATAATTTGGGCTTGACCAGATATTGTTTCGCCATCTATTGTATCCGCCATTAATGTTAAATAGTCTTCAGAAAGCGGTAGTACTTGATGTTTCACATCTAATAGTTTACTTAGACAATCGATACTCTTTTTTAAATCATGTTTTTGATTGAGTAAAGCGGTTAAAATTAAGTTTCCAATCGGGTGACCATTTAGATCACTATAAGTAGTAAAGCGATACTCCATCACACTTTTGACTTCATCAGGTAAAGGCGACAAATTGGTTAGTACTTTACGAATATCTCCCACTGCGGGGGTTAAGAATTCTTCACGTAACTTTCCTGTTGATTTACCATTATCCGCAACAGTAATAATTGCACTAATTTGAACGGGAAAATCTTTTAATCCACTTAGTAAATGTGACATTCCTGTCCCACCACCGAGTACAACTATCTTTTTCTTCATGTCATCACCTAATTAATATTATACAGTATTTTTCGTAAATTTCACTTGTGATAAGAAAAAAGTGGGTAAATATTTTCAACGCTTTTCTTCATTATCCCCATTTTCATGATATACTTTAGTTGGTGAGGAAGATGGCTATACTCGAATATGATACAATTAAAATGTTTTGTGATCCTACTAATCGGCTTGGCAATGGCAAAGAAGTAGAAGTTTATCGCTATCAGGATAAAGTCATTAAGCTATTTCATCGAGAACGAAAAACGACTCTACCCCGGATTTCTGATCAAGGCTTAATTACTCTATCGGAACTTACGCTTAATTGCTTTTTGACTCCTAAAGATGTGATTGTCCAAGATAAGGAAATTGTCGGTTATACTGAGGAATTTGTAGAGGAGAAAGATATCCAAACGGAAAATATTCCTTATCAAGAAATTAAAGCAGATATCGAAACATTAAGTGAACAAGGGTTTATCTTAGAAGATATATTTTATAATTATTTGTTTACTGCCGATACGATGGTTTTTAATGATCTTACTTGTTGTCGATATATGCCTACTGACAACTCGTTTCTAAAAGAAAGATTTTTGAAGAAAAATATGGAAACGATAAATATTTTTTTGATCGGTTTAACTAAGTTTGATGCTTTCCATAAGGGAGAAAAAAGCGAGTACACAAAAATATTCTTAGCTAATGATTACCGGATTAAACATTGCCCAGATTGTTTTTATGGGGATATCTTGGAGCAAGAAAAAGGAAACAAGTTTTAAGTTTTTTAAAAGGTGCTGTTTGTCATAGCACCTTTTTGTTTTTTTTATTTTTGGTTAGAATCCTCTAGAACTTCCACCACCACCAGAGGAACCACCTCCGCCGAAGCCACCAAAGCCTCCACCGCCAAAGGAAGACCCTCTACCGCCGAAACCGCCCGGGCCAATGAAGAAAAATCCTCCTCGACTAACAATGAAAATCATAAATAAGATAAAGATAATCTGGAAGAAAATGATTCCGCCACCTAGAGTGGTTTCTTCTTTTTCAACAGGAGCATCTCCTTCATCTAAATCTGTAATCTGATAATAGTTGGCCAGCTCTTGATAGAATGCTTTATAGCCATTTAACATACCTTCATCAAAATTATCGTCTTTGAAATAAGGAATCATGTATTGGTCTTGAAAGCGACCGGTTTTTCCATCGGGCAGAATTCCTTCTAACCCATAGCCTACTTCAACACGGCTTTCTCTTTCTTCTAAGGCAAGCAATAAAAGTAAACCATTATCTTCTTCTTCATCCCCGATTCCAAACTCTCTAAACAATGCAGTCGCATAGGATTCTAGATCTTCTCCTTCAAGATTTTCTACGGTTACTACAACAATCTGCGCCCCTGTTTGTTTTTCTAGATTTTGTGATTTAGATACAATATAATTTTCCGTTTCAGTTGACAGAATATTGGCATAATCATTAACATAGAATTCTTCTGTTGGCGAAACTAGTGCCCAAACATGGCTGGGAAAGAGAAGAAAAGAAACTAACAAACAAACTAGTAGTTCCTTTTTCATATTTAAAACTCTACTTCTGGAACTTCAGTTGCGGATTCTTTGGCTTCAAAGTATTCTTTTTGTTCAAAGCCAAACATACTAGCTAAGATGTTGGTTGGGAATTTCTTGATTGCGGTATTATAAGATTTTACTTCGTCGTTATAGTCTTTTCTAGCTGTAGAAATTCTATTTTCTGTTCCAGCTAATTCATCAGATAATTGAATGAAGTTTTCACTAGCTTTGAGGTCTGGATAGTTTTCAACAACTACCATTAGAGCATCTAAAGAAGCTGTCAACTGGTCGTTTGCTTCCATTTGTTCATCGATGTTTTTAGCACCTAGTAAATTCTCACGAGCAGTTGTGATATTTTCGATGACTTCCGTTTCGTGCTCCATATAGCCTTTTACTGTATTTACAAGATTAGGAATTAAATCTGCTCTTCTTTCTAGCATAACGGATACATTGGAATATGCGGTATCCACACTTTCTTCTTTACTTACTAAAGAATTATAACCACTAATTACCATCAAAGCAATTACTGCAATAACGGCAACTACAGCTACAATTATCGTCGTTTTCTTTGACATATTATCCTTCCTTTCTATCTTTATTATAACATTATTTTAAAAAGTTTATTGGCTTTTATTTAATTATCTTCTTTTAAGATATGATCAGCAACGATTGCTCCCTCACTGCAGGCCGTTACGATTTGATATAGGTCTTTATCCAAGCAATCCCCACAAGCATAGATATTCGGGATAGCTGTTTGTAAATTCTCATCTACTTCAATGTAATTTGTGACAGGATTAACAATTCCTAACGGACGAAAAATTTCTGTCATTGGTACTTGACCGATGAATTCAAAACATCCGTCGACAGTTAATTCTCTACCACTTTCTAATACTAACTTGTCTAGTTTTCCCTCTTTAGGGACAAATTTAACTACAGTATCTGGGGTAATCACTTCAATATTAGAACGTGATTTTAAGTCGTCAACTAATGGTTCTTCGGCTCTAAAACTGTTTTTTCTATGAATTAATGTTACTTTATTACATAATTTGGATAGATAAATTGCTTCCTCAACTGCAGCTCTACCACCACCGATAACCGCTACATCTTTATTCCGATATAATGGTCCATCACAAATGGCACACCAGCTTATTCCTTTACCAGTTAGTTTTTCTTCATTTTCGATGCCTAATTTACGAGGCTCGCGGCCTGTTGCGATGACTAGGTTTTGACAACTTAATTGTTCATTAGAAGTAGTTACCGTAATTTTCTCTTGATTTTTTTCTACTATTTTTACTTCTTCAAAAAGAAAAGGTACTTCTAACTTCGTTACTTGTTCGTACATTTTCATCGCAAGTTCTGGTCCTTCAATTTCTACGATACCAGGATAATTTTCAATTTTGGCAGTCTTAATCACTTGACCACCTGGAGCTTCTTTTTCAATTAATAAAACATTGATTCCTGCTCTTTTTAAATAAAGGGCGGCAGTCATTCCTGCTACCCCCGCTCCAATAATAATTGTATGATATTGTTTATTCATCTACATTCCCTCTTTCTGTTAAAAGGTTATTTCTTTCTTTTCGGCTTCTTTATATAAGTTATCAAAGCGTGAGCCTTTGCGACATAGTATTAACATCATGACACCTATGATAATTCCCACGATTGATATCACTTGGGCCATTTTTAAACTGCCAAGCATCAAGCTATCTGTTCGCATACCTTCGATAAAAAATCTACCTACAGAATACCAAATTAAATAAACACCGGTTAATTGTCCCGTCTTCAAGTAACGGTAATGTCTAACAATCAGTAAGGCAATGAATCCAGCTAGACACCAAATCGATTCATAGAGGAAGGCCGGTTGTCTGTAAGCACCACCAATATACATCCCATCGATAATGAAATCAGGAATACCTAGTTTTTGTAGATTTTCTAAAGTAGTAATCGCTCCATAAGCTTCTTGGTTAAAGAAATTTCCCCAACGTCCAATAGCCTGTCCAATGATCAGACCTACAACAACGATATCTAATAGTTTTAATAATTTCGCATTGTACTTTTTACAGTAGATAAATATACAGAGAAGTCCAGCAATAATCCCACCGTGAATGGCTAGTCCCCCATTCCATATTTCCAGAATCTCAAGTGGATATTTTAAATAATAGTCTAAATTAAAACAAACATAATATAGACGTGCTCCGATCAATCCAAAGATAACAGTATAAAATATTAGATTCACAATAAAATCTTCATTGATATTTTGGTGCTTACATTCTTTTAAAATAACGAATGTAGCTACTAATATTCCAAAAAAGATAAATAGTGAATACCAATATATTTGAATAAATCCTAAGTCTAACGCAATTCTATCCATTTTTCTTTATTCTCCTCATTATTGGTTTAGTAATGATATTTTCTACCAGCTGGTTCATCACCGAAATTAAAATTGCCAGTAGAAAAGCAATAAATATGTTTTTTATTTGAAAGTGTTCGCGTAGTATCCAATCAGTTAATTTTAAGATAAATAGGTTAATACATGGATAAAAAATCCCTATTGTAATTCCTGTGATAGGAATAGTTAAGAAAAAGAGAATTGGTTTGATCGTCTTATTCAGGAAGAAAATAATCAATGTAGCAGTAAACCCATATAGATATAAATGATTATCATCGATATAAAACGTATCAAAAAAGGTAGCTACAAATACTAGTATCAGAGCATAACCTACTATTTGAAGTACCCATTCTATTAAGTTCTCTAAATTCCGTCTAGTTCTTTTTTTATCCATTTTATCACCTAGTTATCTAATATTTTCTTTAAGAATTCTCCTGTGGCAGACGCTTCTACTTTGGCAATTTCTTCTGGAGTTCCTGTTGCGACGACTTCTCCACCGTTATCGCCACCATTTGGTCCTAAATCAATGATGTAGTCTGCACATTTGATTACATCTAGATTGTGTTCGATGATTACTACGGTATCTTTATTATCTACTATTTTATTAAATATTGCAAGTAATCTTTTGATATCTGCCGAGTGTAATCCAGTTGTTGGTTCATCTAGAATGTAAAGTGCTTTACCGGTTGGTTTCTTCTGTAATTCTTTAGCTAGTTTTACTCTACCAGCTTCTCCACCTGATAAGGTAGTTGCGCTCTGTCCTAATTTAATATATCCAATTCCAACATCTTCTAGAACTTGCAATTTATTTTTTATTTTTGGAACGTTTTCGAAAAACTCTAAAGCTTCAGACACACGCATATCTAAAACTTCAGCGATATTTTTATTTTTGTATTTAATTCTTAAGGTTTCGCTATTGTATCTTGTTCCATGACAAACTTCGCATGGGATATAGACATCTGGTAAGAAATGCATCTCGATTTTCTTTACTCCATCGCCACGACAAGCTTCACAACGGCCACCTTTAACATTGAAGGAAAAGCGATTTTTCTCAAAACCAGCCATTTTCGCTTCTTTGGTATTGGTAAACAAATCACGAATCTCATCGAAGACACCAGTATAAGTAGCCGGATTACTACGTGGTGTTCTACCGATAGGGTTTTGAGATATTTCGATTACTTTATCGATATTTTCTAGACCTGATATTTTTTTATGCTTACCTGGTTTGTCTTTACTCTTATACACTTTGGCATAGGCTGCTCGGCATAATATTTGATTAATCAGTGTACTTTTTCCGCTTCCTGATACTCCAGTTACACAAGTTAAGGTACCAAGTGGGATTTTCACATCAATATTTTTTAAGTTGTTTTCACTTGCTCCCTTAATTTCGATATATTTTTTATTTCCTTTTCGCCTTGTCTTTGGTACCTCGATCTTTTCTTTTCCAGAAAGATAACGACCGGTTATACTATTTTCATTTTTCATTACTTCTTCTGGCGTACCTGCCGCTACAATATAGCCACCTTCTGATCCAGCTTTAGGTCCAACATCGACCAAATAATCACTAGCTAACATCGTATCAGTATCATGTTCAACGACGATTAAGGTATTTCCTAAGTCTCTCATTTCTAATAGGGATTGAATTAATTTTTCGTTATCTCGTTGGTGAAGACCAATACTTGGTTCATCTAAAACATAAAGTACTCCGGTTAATTTGGAACCAATCTGTGTAGCCAAACGAATTCTCTGTGCTTCCCCACCTGATAGTGTTCCTGCTGAACGACTAAGGGTCAAATACTCTAAGCCTACATTCTTTAAGAAAGAAAGTCTAGAAGAAATTTCTTTAATTAAAAGATTAGATATTTCTTGTTGGGATGGGGTAAGTTTTAAATTTTGGAAGAACTCGACTAGTTGTTTAATACTCATACAAGTGACTTCGTATATGTTTTTTCCCCCAACTAAAACAGATAAAACGCTATCTTGTAGACGACTACCATGACAAGTTTCACATTCTGTTTCAATCATATAATTTTCTAACCATTCTCTAATCCATTCACTGTTGGTTTCCATATATCTTCTTTCTAAATTATTAATGATTCCCTCATAATAATCTTTTTGATTATAGAGATTGCCACTTTTTGAACGATAATTAAAATGGATTAATTCATCACTGCCATACAAAATATAATTTTGTTCTTTTTTGGTTAATTTAGAAAAGCTTTTATTCATATCGATCTTATAGTGTTTACATAAGCATTCTAAACGTTTAAAATCTAATGCTTCTGGATCATCAGTTAATGTTTTAATTGCGCCATTATTTAAGCTTTTACTACCATCTGGAACAACTAGCTCTGGATCCATCTTTAGTTTAATTCCTAATCCCTTACAATCTGGACAAGCTCCAAAAGGGGCGTTGAAACTAAACATTCTAGGTTCTAATTCTGGTAACGAAAAATCACAGTATGGGCAAGCAAAATTTTCAGAGAAGACTACTTCTTTATCTCCCATAAAGTCAACGACTACTTTTCCATGAGAAAGTTTAGTCGCTACTTCTAAAGATTCCATTAAACGACTTCTACTATCTTCTTTTAAAACAATGCGATCGACAACAACATCGATATCTGATTTTTTATTTTTCTCTAGGTTGATTTCTTCTCCTAAGTCGTAGGTTTCACCATTTATTCTTACTCGTACGTAGCCATCTTTTCGTAAGTCATCTAATAAATCTTTATGTGTTCCTTTTTCGCCATGTACAACTGGTGCCATGATAATTAATCTCGTACCCATTGGTCGTTCCATGATCTTATTGACCATTTCTTCAATGCTTTGGGAAGAAATAGGTACATGATGTTCTGGGCAATAAGGGGTTCCTATTCTCGCAAATAAAAGACGTAAGTAATCATATATTTCCGTTACTGTCCCTACAGTTGAACGAGGGTTCTTACTTGTTGTTTTCTGATCGATACTAATTGATGGAGACAAACCTTCTATTGAATCGACATCTGGTTTTTCAGTTCCTCCTAAAAATTGTCTAGCATATGCGGATAAACTTTCCACATATCTTCTTTGTCCTTCGGCATAAATGGTATCAAAAGCAAGAGAACTTTTTCCACTTCCAGATACTCCAGTCATAACAATTAATTTATTTTTAGGTAACGTTAAATCCACGTTTTTTAGATTATTTTCACGGGCTCCTTTTATGATGATTTGATCCATAAACTACTCTCCTCCTTTTTTCGTTTTCTTATTATATCACACTTTTTTAAAAACTCATGTTTTTTTATTCAGTCCTATTATATTACTTAAACAAATGTTCGTCAATAATTTTTGGCGTAAAAAAAACACATTTCTGTGTTTAAGCAACCCTCTTTAATACTTTAGCATTGTCGGTATCAATTACATTAGCTTCTTCAATACCTGTTCTAGCGATAATTTCATTGATCTTGTTTGTCGTAATATGCCAACTGATCTCCTTTGGATCCATATAACTTGCGATTGGCACAATTTTTTTACAATAATGGTACTCATACTCTTTGATTGGTTTTTGATTAACTCCATCTTTGTGTAGTACTACTACCTTAGGGGGCGTTTGATTTTCATTGATTCCTGCATTTGGATTTAGTGTTTCCGCAAACCCTAAGAATATTTTGGCAGTATCGTATCTTAAATTTTTCATATTTTTTCTCCCCTTTACTGACCCTATTTCAACATAGGAGAGATATTGTATCGTATTTTTGGCTTTTTGTCAATTATTTTTTTATTATTTTCCCTTGTATATTCCTATCAAAAAGTCTATTTTTTTCTAACGATTAAATTGTTCTTTGAAGTTACAATGTCTACATAGTTCTTCCGCTACTTGCCTATTTTCAAAACCTTTGCGCATAGCCTCTATTTTAGGATTTTCTAATATACGGTCAATATTCATTGTCAAAATATTTCCTAGATTAATTATTCCCTCTCCATCTAAACAACAAGGAACTACTGTTCCATCAGATAAGATGCCGATATGATCTTTTAACGCATGACAGTACCCTTTACTTTCACAATAACGATTCTCCACATCTGGCCAGATAAATTGATTAGCTTTATTAATATATATATTTTTATCGATTTCAATATTCATGTCCGTATATATTTTTTCCACTGTTCCTATGGATAAGTGATAATACTCCATAATTTTATTCACTGTTCTTGTGGATTTGGCATCAAAACTAAAGTCATTTAGTGTCCATAAGCGATAAACAATATGCATATGAGAAGACAAAAGCTCTACTGCTTCAAAAATATCTTTTAAGTACTTTTCTTTATGATTCTCTGAATGAAGAGAAATATTGATTTGTCTAACTACGCCACTATCTAATAAAATTTTCGCTTTTTCTTTTAAGAGAACGCCATTCGTTGTGATATTCACTTGTTTTTTATATTTACGACAGACATCTAGAATCTTTTCTAACTTGGGATGAAGAAGGGGCTCCCCTTTAATATGTAGATACACATAATCCGTATATGGATCTAATTTTTTCAATACTTTTTCAAACTCACCGACACTCATACTTCTTTTGGGACGGTTACTCACAGAACAAAAACTACAGGATAAATTGCAAATATTAGAAATTTCAATATATACCCGTTTAAATTTTTTCATATTGATTACTTACTTCTTTCTATCCTTAAAAAGGTGTCTATTAGACATTATAACGAAATTTTTCTCTTATGAAAAGTTTTTTCTTACTTTATTTCCTATCTTTTTGTCGACAAAAGTTAAGTTAGCCATGACTCTTTCAACAGAATTTTCTAAATATCAAAAAGTAGACTCATTTTTGAATCTACTTTGTCTTTTAGAATTTTCCTCGTTCTTTCATGAAAATTTCTATTTCTAGTCTTTTCATTGGTTTTGAATTCTTTATTAGATATCTATTATTTATTTTTAATTCGTACTTTCGTAATTATTTTCTTTAATGGTTGATGCCAAGCATCTGGCATATACGCTCTAGCTAAAAGCATCTGATAAAATTTATCCCGGGAATTGATTAGCGGAATATGAGCTGGCGCATCAAGTAACTCGAAGTTATTATCTACTTGGAATACATATTTTCTAAATAGTTGATTATAGGGATTTACATTATTCTTCATCCAGGGTTTAATTCCAAATAACCCATAACTGTGTAAAATCTTAGGATTTTCTCGAGCTTTACAAGTTTCTGGATAAGCAATTCCTTTCTTTAAACAATATAACTTTCTATGAGGAGTATTTAACCCAAATACATAGGGAGGTAGATTATAAGAAAGGGGAAGCTCTTCTATTTTTTCGTTTAATACACAATTTAAAGTATCTTGATCAGGATATTGGAGTTTTAAATCAGAGTGAGTTCTAATAAAGTCAATGATTTGTTGTTGGCAGTTCTCTTTTACCCAAGCTTCTTTGTTGATATATAAGACTCCTGAATTATAGTAGGTCGGAATATTTAGATGTTTATAATATTTCTTTTCTAGTTCGTCCCTGCTAGCATAGACTAGATGTTCGGGGAGAGAAAAAAGAGTATTTAATTGATCAACAACAATCGTGTCGGAGTCTAAGTATAATAAATTATCGATTTCAGAAAGTTGCTCGGCTAATATTTCTTGGAAAAACAACCTAGAATTAGCAACCTGACTACCTTTCCATTCAGGAATACGGTATTTTTCGATGTGATAATCTTCCAGTGGATAAATATAATATTTTATCTGGGGATAAGCATGCATTACTTTTTCTATTTTCTGATAGTCATCATCTTCTAATTTTTCAGTAATCAAATGAAGGATAGGTTCTTCTAACTGAGCATTTTCTAATAGAGATAAAATAGAAGCTAAGGTAATTTCTAAGTAATTTTTATCTGTTGCGTATAAAATATGAGATGTTTTCAAGTGGTTATCACCTTATTTTCTATTCATTTTCTGCTTTCATTTCGAATAAAATATCACGTAGTTCCATCGCTCTTTCGAAGTCAAGGTCACGAGCAGCTTTCTTCATTTCCTCTTCAATATTTTGAATTGTCTTAAGTAACTCTTTCTTATCGACTTTCTGGGCTTTCTTTCCTTTTGTTTCCTTGGTTTCATCGACGTTACTGATTAATTCACGAATTTCTTTTTGAATTGTTTTAGGAACAATACCATGTTCACGGTTATATGCTTCTTGAATTTCTCGACGACGTTTTGTTTCATCGATCGCATTTCTCATACTATCCGTGATTTTATCGGCATACATGATACAGTGGCCTTCAGCATTTCTCGCACAACGTCCAATGGTTTGGATTAAACTCCGTTCACTTCTCAAGAAACCTTCTTTATCCGCATCTAATATGGCAATTAAACTTACTTCTGGGATATCGATTCCTTCTCTTAGTAGGTTAATTCCGACAATACAATCGTATTTTCCAAGACGAAGATCACGAATAATCCGCATTCTCTCTAGCGTTTTAACTTCACTATGTAAATAAGCGACTTTAATATCGGTTTCTTTTAAATAGTTGGTTAATTCTTCAGCCATACGAATAGTCAGTGTCGTAATTAAGGTTCTTTCGTTCTTAGCTATCCGTTCTTTAATCTCGGCAATTAAATCATCGATTTGCCCTTCTGTTTTACGGATTTCAATTGTCGGATCTAATAATCCAGTTGGACGAATAATTTGTTCAATGAACTTACCGCCAGTCAAACCTAATTCATAGTCACCAGGTGTAGCGGATACATAGATAGCCTGATTTAATTTATGTTCAAACTCATCGAATTTTAATGGTCGATTATCTAAGGCACTAGGCAACCTAAAGCCATACTCTACTAAATTCATTTTACGAGCTCGGTCACCATTATACATACCACGTACTTGAGGAAGGGTCACATGAGATTCGTCGACGATTAAAAGAAAATCATCAGGGAAGAAATCAATTAATGTAGTAGGTGTCTCCCCTTCTCCTCTTAGAGACATATGACGGGAATAATTTTCTATGCCATGACAGAAACCAGTTTCTTCTAGCATTTCAATATCGTAGTTCGTTCTTTGCTCCAATCGTTCGGCTGCAAGTAACTTGTTGTTGTCTTTTAATTCCTTCAAACGAACGGCGAGTTCTTCTTTGATTCTACGGATTGCTTCATGTAGTTTATCATCACTTGTTACGAAGTGGCTAGCTGGGAAAATACTGATCGTTTTCTTATTTTGAATAATTGCTCCAGTTAAAATATCAATTTCACTGATTCTGTCTACTTCATCATCGAAGAATTCAATTCTAATTCCTTTGGTACTTTGATAAGCTGGGATGATTTCTAGAGTGTCCCCTTTAACTCGAAAAGTTCCACGTTTAAAATCGAAGTCATTTCTTTCATACATCATTTCTACTAGTTTAGCTAGAATTTGATTTCTACTGATAATATCTCCTACATTAATGGTTAACATTTTCTTTAAGTACTCTTCAACTTCACCAATACCATAGATACAAGAAACACTCGCAACAACAATAACATCTCGTCTAGAAAGTAATGCACTGGTAGCAGAATGACGCAACTCATCAATTTCATCGTTGATGGAAGAATCCTTTTCAATATAGGTATCTGTAGAAGGAACATAGGCTTCTGGCTGATAATAGTCATAGTAGGAAACAAAATACTCTACTCGATTTTCAGGGAATAGTTCTTTAAACTCAGAGTATAGTTGCCCCGCTAATGTTTTATTATGAGCTAAAATTAGAGTTGGCTTATCTACTTCTTGAATTACATTCGCCATCGTAAAAGTCTTACCTGTACCGGTTGCCCCTAATAGAACTTGGTTTTTCTTTCCTTCTTTTATTCCTGCGACTAACTCTTTAATCGCTTCTGGTTGATCACCACTTGGTTTAAATTTTGATACTAAATTGAACATATATATCACCTTTTTGTAAATTTTATAAAAAAATTCGTGTAACACTTCTTTAAAAAACAGTTCAACATCAAGCTTATGTGAGTAAAAGTTACTAATTTTGATTTTGAAATAAAAAGAAAATAATACTTAACTTTAATTTCACGGAATATTCTATCATCTTTTTATTTTTTGTACAATAGAGCAGAGTTCATATTTCTTTGCTACAATTTAATTCCTACAAGAAACAAAAAGACATAACTTCGTATAGCAAAAGTTATGTTTATTTATTTTTTATTTCTTAACTATTTATAGAAACGAATCCATATTTTTGTAAATTCATTCATTATTTTTTTTATAGTTAGAACGATTTTTTTACTGAATATTTTGATCCATTTCTAAGTCATAAACCAATTTCTCTTGTTTTCTAATAAAGGGATTAATATATTCATAATAATCTGGCTTGGAATGTAGTTCAAACGCATCATAGCTTTTTATGTACTTTTCACTGTTTATGATAATTATTTCTTCATGATGGAAATTGAAGACTATACTGATTAGGGAAGAAACAACAAGGCAAATAGGGATTTCTATAATAAGTAAGAAAATACTAATTATGAGGCCATCTATCTTTCCTTGTTTTTTATTTATATAGATCAGTGAATAGGTAATGAGAAAAATATTGACAAGAAAGAGCAAGGCATAGTATACCCATCCTAGAAAATCGTAACCTACAACATTTAAAATTATTTTTATTACTAAAAACAGCGCAATTACTATTAGTAACCCCATTACTCCTATTAGATACCAATTTCTTTTTTTCATATACTACCTCTATCTATACTAAGTGTTAAATTGTTCCTTTTAGTATAAGTAAATATTTCCTGGCTAAATTGATGAAAAGATTATTTACTTTCTTCATTATTTTCTACATTCATCATATAAGAATGAATATATGACGTAACTTTGTTATCTGTTAAGTAAAAATAGTTTCCATTTTTTAAAATATATTTACTTCCCTTATCTGTATCCTCTATTTTTTCAATTTCAGATAATGGAGTTTCAAATATAATTTCTTTCTTCATTCTCACTATAGGATTAATTTGAGGTCCAGACCGAAAAGATTCCTCATCTTTTGGATAATCAAACAACATCATTCTTTTATTCGTAATTAAAGTAGTGATTGGGATTTCTTTGTTTTCTACCTTTAATAATGACTTATCCGATAAAAGTTTTATTTCTTCTCCTTCTAATAAAACATACTCTAACATTTTTTTCTCCTTTACCAGTTATTTTTTCTATTATTCTTTTCGTGTTTTTACATACATCTTTACTTTAACTATAATAGATAAAACAAGGATAAGCAATTAGATTTATGATCTATCTCTGTCATTGACACATGTTTACTTAAAAATCATTCTATTATGTCCTGTTTAATAGGTTAGTTTTCTTCTTTATCTCTTTCTAATTATTCATAAGTTGATATATAATGGAATAAATAGATTATAACCTAATATTTAAAACTGATATAGGAGAAGAGAATAAGACTTTCTCTTATTTATCCTTTCATTAAAATATTTTTGGCAAAAGGAAGGTTAAAAGATGAGGGAACTAAACATTTTATATGCCACTAATTCTAATTACTTGACAATTACCTTAGCCTCTATTCTTTCTTTGATAGAAAACGCTAAAATCTTAACTTTGCATTTTCATATTATGATAGAGAATTTTTCTGATGCTGATTATCAAAAAATAGAGCGTTTTTTCAGCCAATATCCTCAAGCCACCTTTCATCTATATCCCATTGATGAATTTAATTTATCCCAATATGGAATACCCTTTTGGCATGGTACTCAGGTAGCTAATTCAAGATTATTTTTTCAAGAAATTATGAAATCTAGTTTGGATACGATTGATTATCTTCTTTATTTAGATGCGGATACAATTATTGTTGGAGACTTAACTTCTCTAGAGCAATATACAGAAGGAATATACGTAGTAAGAGATGAAACTACTAATTCCTATTATAATAACTTAAATCATCTTCAAGATTATTTTAATTCCGGGGTTATGTACATCCATCTAGATACTTGGAAAAAGATGGATTATCAAACAAAAATCATTAATTTCATCCAGAAAAACAAGAATATTCCGTTAACTTATCCAGATCAAGATATTTTAAATTGTGTTTTGAATAATCAAACAGAATGGTTACCATTATCCTATAATCTTTCTCCTTTTTCTTATATTTTCAGCTCAAAAAAAGAAAAACTCTTTTATAATCCTAACAAAAGAAAAATTACTTTAGAAGAGACAATAGAAGCAAGAAAAGATCCTAAAATTATTCATTCTTATGGATTAGCTGGAATTAAACCATGGATGGATAATCATATCAATCCTTTTAACGATTTATTTATGCAGTATATTGAACAAATAGAGCCTAACTATCAAAAAGAAAAACTAACTTTATTTAAACAACTACTTACTTGGCGGAAAGAATGGTTTTGTGACTTTTTACTAGCGAAAACTTATTTACCAGATAGTCTTCAAGAGAAAGCTAAAGAATTCGTATTATATTTACATAATCATTAGAATAGTTAGTCTATTAGTCACTAATATTTTTTAGGGATGATTGGGTAATCAGTTAATACTTTCCTTAGATATAAGTTTAGAAAAGTCTATTCGATAATGGCCAATTATATTTCCTTTATAACGTTTTAATGCATCTTCTTCATAGACAGGTTGACCACCATGATGAATAATATAAGGGATTCCTTCTTTATTTCTTCGATCAGAAACAACCGCAATATGATTAGGGAAAATAACAATATCTCCACCTTGCCACTTTTCTATTTGCTTCATATCTGTTGTTAAAGAGGAAGCATTTCTGTCGAAAAAGATTTTTAAATTTCTAACCCGTCGATAATCAATATTTTTATCTATTACTTTAATTTCTGGATATGCTTTGCGATGAGTTCGAATGTCTTGATCAACTAGCCCTCGTAAATCATAACCTGCTTCTAGGAAAGCTGCAGCAACAACATCTGTACATACACCTATTCCTGGAGGAGGATATCCTCCGTCATAGTATTCACTTTTATACTTAGGGTTTTGTTCTACGAAATTACGTGCACCATTTAACAAATCAACATAGTCATCTACTTCATCTTTATCTTGATCATGATCACTATATACATAATCAATATTAAAGTCTTCTCCACTATAATATTTTTTGGGAATTAAATTATAGTAATCTAGAAAATAGTAAACTATACCTAAAATTAAAATTACGATAATCACTAAAATTATTAACCGTTTATTTCTTTTCATTTTCCTTCACACCGTTATTATATCAAAAAAAGGAAGCTTGTGCTTCTTTAGAATATGTATCCACCATCAACACCAATATTTTGGCTAGTAATATCTAGCTTCTTCTGTACATAAGAAAGCTACCATATTCGCAATATCGATAGGTTCTTGTGTTTTCTATTTGGGGTTCCTTTATTCCATTCTGCCCATATTTTGTTATGTTTATTTGATTACTTTCTGTAACCGATGTTTTCCCTGAAAATTAAATTCCATATCCTCGTATCCTTTTCTATCTTCCATTTTCATTTGACCACTCTCCACCAAACTTATATGGGAAACGCTTATTTTTTATTCATATTGATGGAAAAAAGATTATTTTACTAGCTTTTTTATTTCTTGTTCTAATGTACAACTGGTAAGTAGAACTTCATCATATACTACTTGATTTATCATTTTTAAATCTGGGTTATATTGAGTTAAATTTTCTTTTATATTAGTTGCCAATTGGGGATTATTTTGTTTATATAATGCCTGGCCTACTTCGAAATTATAACTATTAAATGGGACTAGATACCCATGATCTTCTAGTTGAAAAGGATTCTGTTTCAAGTCATGAAGCCACTTTTTTAAGTTTTTTAAAAACAGAATAGTAGTATCTGAATAATGTGTGACAATCCAATCTAAATTTTTAGCTAATTCAGCGAAAGCTTCGTAATAAAAGGGTGCAAAAATATCCCCTTCTTTTTCTTTAGGGGCACTTAAAGAAGATAAACCTCTATTTAATCGATCACGGTTCTTATCCAATTGATCTAGGTAAAGAAACATCGTTGAAAACTCATGATCCAAAGATGGCACGATAGAAGTTATCTGATCATCTTTTTCCCACCATAATACATTTTCATAGTGAAAGTTCTGATCTAATTTTAATATGGATAAAAGAGTTTGATAAGCTAATTGCCTCCCTAAATGGGGATTTTTTTGTAACCACTCTAAATCAAGGATAGCGCGATAATCGTAAAACTTTTCACAGAAATTAATGTAGTCTTTAATATTGACTTTAGGATCAGGATGTTTAAGGAAGACTTCGTATAAGTTTACTATTTTCTGATCCTTTTTCTCTAATAAATCTACTTCTGTTCCATGATGGTATTTGTTTTTATATTCTGTTTCTATATTTTCGCAAATCGCAAGTTTATAGACTGGGGTTTGTGGATCAAAATAATCGTGAATTACAGTTGACCAAAATACTTCACTATACGCAAAGTATGGAGTGGAAAAGGGTTTAGTTTTTGATAGGGGTTTAAATACTTTCTTAGTTTTTTCTTCAGTTAAAAATATCGGAAAAAACTTATCGCTTTTGACAACACCAGAGGCACTTGCTTTTAAATTGTCTTCTTTTTCTTGATAGTTATAATGAGAAATATGCCAATCAAAGTTCATGTTTTCACCTCTTTTTTCTATTCGTTTTCTTGATACGCTATTAATCTTTTTACTTTAGCTAATCTTTTTAACGCCTGTTCTTTTTTCTGATAAACTATTCTAGGAGAAATATTTAACTCTTCGGCAATCTCTTTGGCGTTCATTTCATGTTTTCCCAGAAAATTGTACCATCTTTTTAAAATTTCTTTTTCTTGTTCAGGAAGTTCTTCTAAGCTTTTATAGTAATCTTCTAAAAATACATTCTGAATAGCTTCGTCTTCTACAGAGAGAGTTGTGGTTGATTCTTTCTGTTCAACTTCAGTGATCCATTCTTCGTGGCTATTTTCCTGAATCGTAATGTTATTTTCTATTTCTTGGATATCTTTTAACGTGTATTTACGATAATACTTACCTTTTCTTTGAAGGGCTTGGTGAGATTGTAGTCTTTTCTTATTTTCCGCATATATCTTTTTGTTCTCACTAGCTACTACTTGAGATACTTTCTGTTTTCTTGCCATTAACTCTTGTTGAACTTCTCTGATCATACTTTCTTCATCAAGCGGTTCTTTATGTGTCGCTACTATCAAAGTTCGGATATCTTCAAATTCTTTTACCCGATCTTCTGGATTGAAGATATCGACTTTATATAGGTCATAATATTCTATACTGTACCATGTTCTATCCAATATATTGGCTTCTATCTTAGCGGAACTCGGTGCATTCTGGTAAAAACGAATCATAGAATTTAACTTTTTTACACGTTCATTCATAGCTTTTTCCATTAATTCTAGTGTTGGCGTTTGTCCTTGATTACGAAGAGAAGCTTCTACTTCTAAATACAATTGGATATCCTCTAATTTTTTTTGCGCAATGCGAATATATTCTAACATAGTAAATACCGTCTTATCTTTTGAATTAATCTTCTTAAAGTTTTGTAATGAGTTTACCATTTGGCGATCTTCTTCATCAATAAGCTCTTCTAAATTAGTGGCTTTTACTAGGCAAATTAATTCTTCTAAAAATTCTTCATAAGAATTCTCTTTTCTGATTTTCACTTTAGGCTGTACTCTATTTTCTTCACCTAAATTTTGCACTTCACGATTAAACATTTTAATTCCACTATTCCATTTTCTAATTGCCTTTCGCCAAGCATCTGGATAATGGTTTACCAAAAAAAGATTATCTTTTTGAATGTATCTAGCTTCTATATATAAATATAATCGTTCTAGGTTATCTAATTCCTGTTGGTAGTATTCTTTTCTTGTTAATCGTTTTCTCTTTTTCTTTTTAGGAAATACTACTCTTTTTAAGCGATTCTCTATACATTTAGTTGCATAGGTTTTGAAAGTTGCCTCTCCTAAAGGAACATAGTAGTGAACAGCTTGTAGTAGAGCTTCGCTTGCTTCTTGAAATAAATCATCGTATTCATAGTTTTTATCACTTTTATAATAGTAGATCATCGCTAGCTTTCTAGCTAAATAAAGATTCGCTTGAAATACTTTTTCTTCTGTATTACTAGTCGGATATGTTCTTAAACGAGGTTTTTTTCGCGATGTGGCATAAACGAGAAAGCTCTCTGGATCAGATAATTTTTGTTTAAGATGTTGGATTTCCTCTTGGAGTTTCTGTTTTTCTTCTTCATTTTCTCGTGGTTCTACACCAAACATCGCTTGGAGCAATCTTTCTTCTCGTGATGGGGTTAATGCTTTTAAATTATTTTCTAATTCTTGTAGTTGCCTTTCTAAGGATTTAGTAGTGACTCCATCTTTTAAATATAAAGCATCTATTTCTTCTGGAGTTAGTTTGTACTTAGCTTGCCATTTATCTATTTCTTGATAAATTTCAATATTTCCCCTTAGCATCATGCAACACTCTCCCTGATTTCCTATTATTATAACAGCTCTTTTTTCATTGGAAAAGAAATTTTCTGTAAATGAAGAAACAAAAAAAGAGCTCACGCTCTTATATCTGTGAAATCAAATTGATATATTGGTTAGATAAGTCTTCATTACTAAAGACAACACTGTCATTTTCTATTTTCCAATTATCTTTATTGGTAATCAGAAAATCAATTACTTTCTCAGAATTTCTTAGTATTTCAATTACTCCATCAATGGAATCAGCCACTGTTGTATCATCACTTTCCATATCTTTGACGATTTCAGTTTTATAAAAATCAATGTAGTAATCGTCTAATCCTTTATTTTCGATATAAGACATGGCTTTTTCTTCGGTCAGATATTCTTGATAACTATTTTTTCTAGTTTCTAATTCTTGAATAGTAGACGTGATATACGCTTTAGTTTCCACAAAGTCTGGCCCGTCTTCTTGGTAGTTTTCTGCAGTAAGTATTCCTGTAATTCTATCATCGTTTAGCAATTCAGCAATTCTAATCATATTGTCAAAACTATCTTTCAAATAACTTTTCATCGCTTTTTCAACAGTAGCATAATCTCCAGTTGTTATTGTTTCCTCTAGTTTTTTATTAATTGCATCGACGTCAATTGGAGTAACATTAGTCAAATTGCTGATTTCTAATAATTCATCTTTTAGTTTTTGTTCTTGTTTTCCATCATTAAAAACAAAATAGCAGATAGCAACTACAGCGATAATAATTACAACTAAAACCCCAATTAATATTTTCTTTTTCATTTTTTCTCCTCACTTTAAGATGGTTTCCTCATCTATACGCTTATTCTATCACTTTGAAAATAGAGAAGCAAGGATAACATGGTACCTTAATAACTTCTGGGTTACTTTTTTTACTTTTAAATAAAAGAAAAGTCGATCTTAAATCGACCTCTTTCCTTTTATTTTTTATCTTCTACCGGAGAAGAATACATTCTGTTTAGGGAAATAAATTAACTCTCTTGGTCCAGTAAAGGTTCCATTATTATAAATTCTGGTAACATAGCTTACATACTTGTCCCAAGTATTACAATTTTTATCATATTGATTAAATAAACGACATGGGGCAATTTCTAAATGGAGATGTGGTCCATAGGCATACCCAGTTGCGCCCATATACCCGAGGTAGTCGTTAACTGTTACTTCCACCCCTTCATCGACGTAAGGGGCATAAGAACTCATATGAGTATATAGTGAAGAATAATATTGACCAGATGCAGTTTTATGCTCAATTACTACGGTTAACGCTCCATAATCATCATCGTAGACAGCTGTAATTATTCCGTTAGCCACCGGATATATCTTAGTACTATAAGGATTTCTATTGGATACATCGACAGCTCGATGAAGACTTCCCCAACGATAGCCAAACTCACTTGTTACATAGCCACTTTCAATAGGACGATACCATCCGGCAACACTACTTGTGGTAGCACAATCGCGTCCGATGACATCGTTATCATCACACCCCATCTCTTCATAGGCTTGAATCTGTTCCTCATATATTTTTATTTGCTTTTCTACTGATACAGAGTTTTCATTAAGTGAAGCTTTGACTCCGGTTAAATCGGTAACTTGTTGAGTTAATTCTTCTTGTCTTTGCGTCATTTCTTCTTCTTTTTGGTTTAACTCTACTTCTCTTTGCTCATTAGCTTTAATCATGTTATTTAGTTCTTTAATTGTGTTTTCATTATATTCCACTAATTGTTCTACAACCGACATTCTATAAATTAAATCCGTAATGGTTTCTGCCCCAAACGCATATTCTAAATATAAGTTTTCGCCTTGGGCCATTTGATAATAAGCAATGATTTCTTTACTTTCGATTTCTTTTTCTTTAATTTCGTTATTATAGGTAATGATATCTTGACGCATTTGTTCTATTTCTTCTGTCATATCTTGTAATTCTTGTTTAATGCTTTCAATTTCTTGATTAGAACTTTCTATTTTATCTTCTGTTTCATTGATTTTATCATTATTTTCTTGTTGTTCTTTTTTATATTTAGCCAACTGATTTTTATAGTCTTGTAGCGTTTCAGCTTTTACTGAAGTAAAAGGCATGATTATTAGACTTACTATCAACAAGATAGATAATCCTGACAGAAAGCGTTTTTTTTTCTTCACTTTATCATCTCCTTTGCTTTTTTTATATTATTATACTTTGAGATATTTTCTTACTGCTCGATAACTTCCAATCATACCAACAACGATTCCTATTCCTAAAATGATTAATGATACGATATAAATAAATGGTTCTGGACTAATCATTCTTAATAATGGCGAAAATAGTTCTCCGTCAAAATGATTGTATAGGACAAAGTAGCCATACATGGTAACTACGATAGGAATGATAGAACCTAACATACCTAGGACCATACCTTCGATAACGAATGGCATCTTTATCGTAAAATTACTAGCACCAACTAATCTCATGATAGAAATTTCTCTTTTTCTTGAGAAAATTGTCAACTTAATTGTATTGATAATTAAGAAAACCGTAACGATGATTAACGCAATAACTGTCACAACGACAACTTTTTCAACAATCTTAAAGGTAGATATTAACTTATTGACCATTTTTTCTCCATAGTCAGTAAAATCAATTTCTTTCATTTCTTCGATCTTATCACTAGTTTCGTCGATCTGTTCAATATCTTTTACTGTAACTAAGAATGTATCCTTTAAGGGATTTTCATCATCCCCCCAATTTTTCATTGCTTCATTTAAAGCAGGTGAAGTAGCTTGCATCTCTTCTTTTAATTGGTCTTTTGATTTATATTCAATTGTTGCGATGTTGTCTAGTTGTTCGATTTTTGCTTTTATTGTGCCTATTTCTGATGAAGCAACCTCTGGATTTACATATACGACAATCGTAACATCTTCTTTAATTACTTTAGTGAAATTATTGACATTGAGAGAAGCCATGATCGCAATTGCGACAATAACTAAAGTAATCGCGATACAAGAAATTGAGGCTAAAGATAGACTAAAATTCCTAAACACACTTTTAAAGGCATCTCTAATGCTTCTAAAAAACATTCTAAATGGCTTCATCATCATAGCCTCCTTTCTCTACATCTTTTACAAGGCGACCTTCTTTTAAGATAACGACTCGTCGATTCATTTTATTAACAATATCTTTATCGTGAGTAGCCATTACAATGGTCGTTCCCAAGGTTTGGTTGATTTCTTCAAGTACTTTCATGATTTCCATACTCATTTCTGGATCAAGGTTTCCGGTTGGTTCATCGCATAGTAGTATTTTAGGTTCATTGACTATCGCTCTAGCTATAGCAACTCTTTGTTGTTCACCACCAGATAATTGATCAGGATAATTTCTCACCTTTCCTTTTAAGCCAACTAATTCTAGAGCTCTTAATACTTTTTGATTAATCTCTTCTTTTTTGGCACCGATGACTTCTAAAGCGAAGGCTACATTTTCATAAACAGTCGATTTGGGTAGAAGACGATAATCTTGGAATACAATTCCAAGCTTTCTTCTTAGTTTATATACTCTTCCGTTTCTTAATTTCGCAACATTTAAACCACCGACAATAATTTCTCCTTTAGTGGGTTTTTCTTCTCGGTATAGCATTTTTATTAATGTACTTTTTCCACTACCAGTACCCCCAATAATAAAGACAAAATCGCCTTTTTTTATTCTTAAATTTAGGTCATATATTGCGGTAACACCATTACGGTATTGCTTACTAACATCCTTTATTCTTATTAATTCCATTTTTTACCACCTAATTATCTTATTTTCTTATCTATTTTTATAAAAAATATTATAACATTTTTTTCGACAAATTTATAGTTCTTTCCTTAAATTCACACATTTCCTTGTCATTTTTTGTTTCATGAAAAAAGAAGCTTTGTTACGCTTCCTTTTCTTTATATTCGCCACCATATACTTGATAAGAATCCGTTACGATGAAAAAGGCTTGCTTATCAATCGCTTTAATCCCTTCTTTTAATTTGAAATATTCACGATTAGGAATTACGGTCATTAAGGCTTTTCTTCTTTTTTCTTGATAGCCACCTTGTGCTTCAAAAATAGTCACTCCGTGGTGAAGTTCATTCATAATATAGGCTTTTACTTCTTCCTCTTTTGATGTCATAATATGTAAACATTTATTTTTAGATACACCGATCAATACCCGATCTAATACGATACTGTAAATATATAGAATTATGGCGGCATACATGACCATATCCCAACCGAAAGTAAATCCACCGATCGCTACGATAATCATATTTGTAACAAAACTGGTATTAGAAATAGATATTTTCTTGTAACGAGCTAGAATTTCACTGATAATTGCGAAGCCGCCATTACTAAAACCTACTTTGTACACCATACCTGTTGTTACTCCAGACAAAATACCAATATAAATGGAAATAAGAATCTTATCGGATAAATCAACTGTTATATAAGTACCAAGCTTGGAGGTTAACTCTACAAAAAGAGGGTAGACAATTGTCGATATCAAGGCACCCGATGTTTTTTCTATTCCTAAAAATATAGCGCCTACTATCAGTAATACAACAGAAAGTACAAAGATGATTAAAGAAGGACTAAGTCCTGTTACAGCATTGATGATAATGGCAATACCACTTGTACCTCCGGTAACAATTTCCGTAGGTAGTTGTAGTAAATTAAAGTAACAAGCAGAGATAAATAAAGAAATGATTAAAATGGTATAGCGACTGAGCAGTTTTTTCTTACGGACGATTTCAATAATTGTATTTGTGGTTTCTTTCCCTTTTCTAAGTAGTTCCATCTTATTCTCCCCCAGACACTTCATAAGCATCGGTTGCGACAAAGAAAGCTTTAGGATCAATTTCATGAATTCCTTCTTTTAACCGATAGTATTCTTTTGTAGGAATAACACAGAATAACAATTTTTGTTTTTCTTTCATAAAGCCACCTTTAGTATCAAAAATTGTAACTCCATGTCCTAATTCTTCTAATACATACTGACGAATTTTTTCTTCTTCCTCAGCAATAATATAGAATGCTTTAGAATCGGATATTCCTAATAATACTTTATCCGTCAATAGTCCTACTAAATAAATAACAATAATCGCATACATTAATTTATTGACACCAAAGATAAACACACCACTTAATACGATTAATCCATCGCTCATTAGCATTGCATTTCCCATACTGACTTTTCCGTATTGGGCAATTATTTGATTAATGACATCGGTACCACCAGTCGTAAAACCAGCTCTAAATACGAGTCCCGCTCCAAAGCCATAGAGGATTCCACCAAAGATTGCCGCAAGTAATAGTTCATCTCCTACTTGGATATAACTCGAGATATTTTCCGTAAGATTTACACATAAGGGATATATAATTGATCCTAGTACAGTGCCCGCTGTTTTTTCTTTTCCTAAAGCAAAGTAGCTCACTACTAATAAAATAAGGGAACTTATCATGATAAAATATGAAGGATTGATATTTAATAAATTCTTGGCTATTACCGCTAAACCACTTACTCCACCTGAAACGATGTTATTGGGAAGTAAAAACAAGTTGAAGGCAACAGCGATTAAAAAACAACCAATCACTAATTCTAAGTAACGGCGTAAGCGATATTTCGCATTAATTTCTTTCACAATATTTTGTGTATCTATTTTTTCTTTTTTAAAAGGCCACATACTATTCCCCTTTCAAACTTGCTTCAATAAATAAATCTAAATCTCCATCTAGTACTTTAGAAACATTACTTGTTTCTGCATTCGTTCTTAAGTCTTTGACCATAGAGTAAGGGTGCATAACATAACTTCTTATTTGTGAACCAAATTCAATATTTTGATAAGTTCCTTTAATCTCATTTAACTCTTTTTCTTTTTTCTCTTGTTCCATGAGATAAAGCTTAGCTTTTAACATTTTCATTGCTTGTTCCTTGTTTTGAATCTGGCTTCTTTCGTTTTGACAAGTTACTACAGTTTTGGTTGGTAAATGGGTAATTCTAACAGCGGAATCAGTTGTATTTACTCCTTGGCCACCACAACCACTAGAACGGTAGACGTCTATTTTTAGATCTTTTTCATTAATCTCAACATTAATAGTATTATCAAATTCTGGAATAATATCTATAGAAGCAAAAGAAGTATGTCTTTTATTCGCGGCATCAAAAGGAGATAATCTAACTAAACGGTGCACACCTTTTTCATTTTTTAAATATCCATAGGCATAAGTTCCTTCTATTTTAATGGAAGCACTTTTTATTCCTACTTCTTCTCCTTCTTGATAGTCAATCACAGTAGTTTTATAGCCTTTTTTTTCACAGTAGCGTAAATACATTCGGTAAAGCATCATTGCCCAATCACAGGCTTCTGTTCCTCCGGCACCAGAATGTACTTCTAGAATACAGTTATTTTTATCATATGGGCCATTTAATAATAGTAGAATCGAAAGCTTTTCTAATTGTTTTTCTTCTTCTTTAACTTCTTGTTCTAGTTCGTGTTCTAAATTAGCATCTTCTTCTAGTGTTAATAGTTCTAACAACTCAGCTTCTTCTTGATTCTTATCCCTTCGTTCTTTAATCCCAGAAGTTACATTTTTTAACTCACTCATCTCTTGAATTATTGTGTCTGCTTTCTCTTTATCGTTCCAAAAATTGACATCTTGCATCTTTTTTTCACAGTTTTCTAATTCTTTTAATTTTTGTTCGATGTCAAAGTGACCTCCATAAATCATCGATTTCTTTTTTATTTTTTTCGATTATTCTTTTCATTTCGTTCTTATCCATATTTTTCTCCTCTTCCTTTACTCTATCTTTTTATTTATCTTTATCTAGTTGAATATCTAGTCGCTTTAAAAAGCACTCTAACTCTTGTTCGGGGACTGTCACACATCCCAAATCATTATCTTGATATAAGCTTCCATGATAATCACTACCTCCCGTTAAAAGTAGATGGCTACCGTTTATTTGACTCATTATCTCTTCTTTATTTTGACCGGGATAATTTACTTCTATACCATCTATTCCCATGGCGATGATTTCGTCAATGGAAGTTGTGGTTATATACATGGGGTGGGCTAAAACCGCTATCATCTGATTACGATGAAGTAACTCTATTCCCTCTTTTGTTTCTAAACGGTCAATTTCCACATAAGCTTTGGATTCATCATTTAAAAAGCGATCAAATACTTCTTGATAGGTATATCCATATTTCTTTTCAATTTCTCTAGCGATATGTGGTCGGGCGATATTCCCATGACTGTTCTTTTTTACTTCGTTATAATCGATTTCTAGCTGATAAAATTTCTTTAAATTTACTAGTATTTTCTTGATTCTTTTCTCGCGTTTTTCTTTCATCTTATCTAAGTAGCTGATTAGTTCGCTACTATTAGAAAGATCGTTATGACAACAATACCCCAGAATATGAATAGGTTTTCCCCGATGGTAAGTACTTAATTCTACTCCAGCAATTACTGGATAATCTATTTTTTTCTTGTGATATTCGATTATTCCTTGGAGAGTATCATGATCAGTAAGAGCGAAACAATCAAGACCTTTTTCTTTAGCTTGTTGAATTAATTCTTCTATACTGCAAGTTCCATCTGAATAATGGGAATGTACATGTAAATCTGCTTTCATTTTCCTCTCCTTTCATGTTAACCAAATTTTACCATAAAATAGGAAGAACAAAAATGTTTTTTCCACTAATTTGAGGATTAAATTACTTATTTTTTTCATCACTTAATTTATACCTCATATAAGTGGTGGTAATCACTTTTCCTACTTTATTTATATTTTCGTAAAAAATATTGCTTTTATATACTCATTATATAGGGGTAAAAAGAAAAGG
Organism: uncultured Bacilli bacterium; assembly: GCA_944350365.1. GTDB lineage: Bacteria > Bacillota_I > Bacilli_A > RF39 > UBA660 > Alloscybalousia. The sequence continues at coordinate 3,933 of CALVOU010000002.1, read as the reverse complement.
ACTGCTCATAAAATCGATTCACTTTATTAACAGTCCAAACTATCCTATTAAAATATAAATATTCTATGATTTTATTTATCTGTAAAAATCAAATTAATTTTCTCCGCAATTTGATCCCTAGTAAAAGGTTTAGCTAAATAATCAGTAAAACCTTCGGCTATATATTTTTCTCTAGAACCTGACATAGCATCTGCGGTTAATGCGATTACCGGTGTGTTAAAATCAGTAATTTCTTTTAACTGTTTTAGGGTTGTTTCTCCAGACATTTCTGGCATCATAATATCCATTAAAATTAAATCATAGTGATTACCTGTTTTTATTTTTTCTATACATTCCATACCACTACTACATTCTTCAATATTGAAATTCCAACTAGATAGTGCTTTGGTCGCAATCTTAATATTTAGCGCACTATCATCGACAATTAAGATTTTCTTATTAGAATAGTTAGAATTATTGACTGATGGCTTTACTTCTACCACTACTGAAGGGGAAGATATCTGTTGGTTTGTGTTTATCATCTTTCCTATTTTTTGTGGGATATTCACCATAAATATTGATCCCTGTCCAAATGAACTTTGAACATTAATGGTTCCACCCATCATTTCTACTAATAATTTCGTAATGGCAAGGCCTAGACCTGTTCCTTCAGTAGTTGTATTTCGCTCTACATCTAATCGTTCAAATTTATTAAACAATTTCGTGATATTTTCTGCTTTAATTCCTCGACCTGTATCTTGTACTGAAATCATCAATAAGCATTTATCCTCTTTATTTACGCATTTTACCTTTAGGATTATTTCACCCTTATCCGTATATTTTATCGCGTTAGTTAATAAATTGTTGATAATTTCTTTAACATGCGTTTTATCTCCGATTAATTCATCTGGTAAATCTTCTGCCATATCTATTTTAAAATCAATAGGCTTTTCGCCAATTCTAGTTGCGGTAATTTTAGCCATCCTTGTAATTTCTTCTTTAAAGTTATATGGCTTTTCAATAATTTCCATCTTTTCGCTTTCTATTTTATTAATATCTAAAATATTACCAACAATCTCTAATAGTGTTTGAGAAGCATTTTGAATATCCTCAATATCTTCAATTACTTCCTGTGGTACTTGATTTTTATAACTGGCAATATCTTCAGAAAAACCAACTATCGCATTTAAAGGAGTACGAATTTCATGTGACATGCTAGATAGAAAATCACTTTTTGCTCGATTAGCCCGCTCTGCTTGTTCCTTAGCCAAGGTAACCGTATTTAACATTTTTATATCTGGATTTTCTATAGTAAAGTACATAATCACACAAATTAATGTTTCTACATAAGTTAAAAGTAATAATTGAGGAAATATACTTTGAATAGCGATTGATATGGTACCTACGATTAATAATAACCAGACTGGTAGATACTTTTGTGCTTTTATATTTTTGATGTTTTTGCATAAAATCACCAAGATAGCTACGACTAATAAAGCGCTAATTGAATAAGCTAAAAATACACTTGGTCCCGTTGTATAGCGAACTTGAAAGTCAGATTTGACGACTAATTGAATCGGTAGAAGATAGATTAATACAATAGTCAGAACGCCTAATATAGTGAGTATAGTTTTAGATAGTTTTTTATTTTTTACCTCTTTAGGGGTAGAAATTTTATATACGTAATAAGTAAATAACGCTGTCCAACTTAGTAGATACAGTAAGTAAGATTTATAGATAAAGTTCGCTAATATTGGTAAGTCATCATAAATCATAGAGCCAACTGTACAAAGTAGTTCTAAAATTAACCCTATAAAGTTTAGGATAATCAATTTTTTATAAATTCTAGTTTCGTAATTATCTATATGTCCTTTTTTAAAGAATAATATGATAATTAAAAGGGAAAATGGTAAGGCACATATTGGAAAAAATATTCCGCTTCCCATGTAATCACTTCCTATTCCTTTGGGTGTGTAACGGTTACACTAAATTTATTCTTAATTATTTTTTGTTAACTGTAATACTTTTCCTTGTTCTTTTCTTTGTTCTTGTTTCTTTTTCGCATCTTCTTCTAAATATGGATAATCTATTTTTTTTGAGCCAATTATTCTTGGTAATTCGTCTACAAATTCAATATACTTAGGTATTTCATAAGATTTCAATTGAGCAGTTCTATCGTTTGAGACTGTCGTTGGTTGATTACATAAATCCGCAATATATTGAAGAGTATTTTCATCTGGTAAATATTGATCATTTAAGACTACATAAGCTTTATTGACAAATAGTTCTTCTTCATCTGGTACTTTTACTACTGCGCAACTTTTTATACAGTCAAATGAGGAAAGGATATTTTGAACGTGATCGCAGTATACTTTATTTAAAGAAGACATAATATAAAATCTAGAATTTCTTCCTGTAGGAGTAAAATAACCGTCCTGATCAATATATCCTAATGTACCAGTATTGTAGTATTCAGTTCCCTTGATGTTCATCTTTGCTTCTTGGGTTAGTGCTTCATTTTGATAATAACCTTTAAAAACATGTTTACCAGAAATAAGTAATAATCCATTTTCTCCATATTTCTTTTCTTCATGTGTTTCTGGATCAATGATCATGGCTTTACTTCCTACTAATAGTTTTCCCGCTGTTTCTGGTTTTAGTGGAACACCTACAGGAGTAGAACCAATACTGACAGTTTCGGCATTACCAAAACCATTTCCTAATTCTACATTAGCATTATGTTTCTTAAAGAATTCCACTCCTCTTTTATAGTGTTGAGGAGTAAGAAAATCACCACCAGAGATAAAATGAGTAACCATAGATAAGTCTAAATCTTCTTCGACATTGTTTATCGTTAAGTCTAACAAAGCTGGACTACCAAAGATAATATTTGGTTGTTTTTTATAATAATCATTTATGGTATATTTACTGATATCTGGAGCAAGGATTGCTTCTTTTCCCCATAATAAAGTAGTCAAAGCTGAGGTAACAAGTCCATAAGGATATGAAAATGGAACACAAGTTAATGTTTTTGGTCCGGTAATATTTTCAGTATGACTAGTATTTTTCGCATAAATTTCAGCAGCTAAAATATTTTTATTGGTTAAAACTACTGATTTAGGTTTACCTGTTGAACCACTGGTAAATAAAATTAGTGCATCTTCCTTGCCACTGTGTAATGGTTCTAATTTTATTTTTTGATATTTAGCAATATCTCCTAGGCTATTAAAATCGATTCTGTTTTGACTACTAGTAATTTTATAATTATGATTTAGATCTAAATCTACAATATTTCCTCGGTTTAATGTAATAATATGTTTTACCTTAGAGCTATTTTTTAGGATTCTATTTTCCTCATCACTTCGATCATAATTAATAAAGATTGGAGACTCAAATTCATTTAAATAGAAACTAATATCTTCTAATGATGATTTTGCATCTAAAAATGTTGTTATGGCTCCTATCCTATTACAGGCAAAAAAAGTAGCTAATGCTTGATAAAAATTAGGCATACATACTGAAATTATATCTCTTTTTTTTACTCCAAGTTCTTTTAACGCTAACGAAATAGTAACAGAGTCTTCTAAAAGTTGTCGATAGGTAGCTTCTAAAGTTAAACAATTTACAGCTTGTTTATCCAAATAGAAATTACTAAGTAGTTTTAGTGTCATATAAACGTTTGTATTAGGAATTATAGGATGTTTTTCAAAGTAAGTAGCATCCTTAGCATGAAGATTATCTATTGATGGATAACCCGTCATATTTTTTTCTTTATTCACGATAATCACCTCATATTTTTTGCGATTTACGCATATATTATACCACACTTAATTCGTTTGAAAAGTACAATAAAACAATATTTGTTCCTTATCAATGATTAGTGAAAAGTTTTTCTAAATGCAACCCCTATTTTGTAAAAGGTTGCATTTAACTGGGTAAAGCTATCTAGTTGCA
>CALVOU010000001.1 GCA_944350365.1 uncultured Bacilli bacterium | reverse complement strand
TTATTTGTTATCAACATTAAATCATATATAAGATTGCATTTAACTTTTCAAAGTTGCGTTTACTTTTTCATCTCAGCCTTATCAATGATTAAATGAAAAAAATAAGTTTTTTACTTATTTTAATTAGGAATTTAAGTATTATAGTCACTTTAATTACAATATGAAAAGAAAGAAACTAATATCGTTTTTATAATTTTATAATCAATTTTATAATAAAAAACTATTGATAAGATTTTCTTGTGTAATTATCGTTTAAAGTTACTGGTAGATTCACTTAAATTTACGTCATTTATTTTATTAATATAATTTAAATAATTTTCACATCTATTTAAAAGTGCTTTAAATGAAACTATGGATGTTATTAATAACTTAAAGAAATAATGGGCAGAAATGCTCTTTTTTGGTGTCTTAATGATCTAAAAATGGATCTAAAGCATTTTTACGCATATTTAGATAAATCCCTTATTTCCTTTTATATTGAGGCTTAAAGGCATATTTTAGCATTACACTTTTTAGCATTTTTACCACTTCTACCTAGAAATTAAACATAGAAAAAGAAGCATAAATGCTTCATCAACTTTTCTTAGGTTGATTATCAATAGTTCGCTCATTTATTTTTGAAAAAAGACTATCAATAAATTTTTCATCACTTAATGTAGTTAATAATTCCCTAAATTTGATTGTTCCTTTAAATGACTCATCTGTTGTATCAGGATAATAATCTATAAATGTTATTTCCAAATCTCCTATGTCATTTAAATTAATTGTATTTGAGAAGAATATATTTCCATGTGCTAAAGAATTTCTCAAATGATCTAATATGTATGAATTATCCACTCTTCTATTTTTTAAATCTTCTAAATCTTCCTGCAAAGCAGTCATTTCAATACTGTTTTTTTCTTGTCTAGAGCCATCATCTTGACTAAGAATAGCTTCTAATCTTTGTTTTTCTTCGGTTAATCTAGCTTTTTGATTCTCATCAGTCACTCTTTCTAATTGTATAGTAATATCTCCAAGCCTTTTCTTCATATTCTTATTAGACTTATAAATATTTCTGTTTTCTCTTTTCAAATCATCTATTCTTTTATTCTTTTTAGAAATTAAATCCTCAAAGTCAACATCAATTTTCAAACCTGAAAAATCCAATCCACTTAAGTCTACTTTTTTCTCATTATAATTATATAAAAGTATATTATTCAAATATGATATAACAGTTGCTTTTATTACCTTATCATAATCTATATATTTTGTAGAAGTATCATTCAGCATATCCATAATTGCACCATCTGATTTACTACTTGTTTTAACAATATCTTCTATAATCATTGAAATGTTTCTACTTGGATTCAATTCATTTCTTATTAGTTCGGTGATAATTTCATGTTGATTAACAGCACTATGATTATAAAAAGTATCAGCTATTTGTCCTATATGATCAATGATCTTACTTATTTGTGATTCAGATAGTTTTTGTTCTTCTAATTTATAATCCATGAAATATTTAAGTTGTGATTTTGCAACAGAATCTATTAGCTTTGTTTTTCGAGTCATAGGATTTTGTAATTGCATTTTTAAATAATATATTTTTCTCTCATAATCATATTCAAACATTTCTAACATCTTATAATCCACATTTTCATTTATATCTGTGTTATCTTTCTGGGCTAAATAAGATACATACATTTGTAGCTTCTTTAAAGTATCTAAATCATGATATTTTACATCAGTAATATCTGAAACAACTATACTCTCTAAATATGATTTTAAATCTTCTTTTGTTTGAATTGGAGCATTATCATAGTTTGGATTCTCCAATGTACATATTGGAAAAATATTACCAAAAGCATTGTAATTTGATAACTTATTAATGAATTCGATTATCATGTTCTTTTGAATTTTAAAATTACAATTCATTACATTTTCATCATTATACCCATAAATACGAATATAATTTTTATCTATAACTTCATATGATGAATGAGCTAAAGCATTTCGTATAGCATGAAATAGCATTTTACAATCAAGATTTCCATCAGTAAATATGTAATCATTGCAACCATAATTTGAACGATTAACATCATTAGCATAAGATGTTTCTTCGTTGTTTTCGTCCATAAAAATGCACATTGCACCTCTAGGATTAACCAATTTTAGTTTTCGTGCCAAATCTAAATATAGGTAATCAGGTAACGTATTCTTTTCTTCTTGATTTAGTAAAAAGAAACTACTCATAAACATCCAATCTATATTTGTATCTGTATTACCACCATTTCCCAACAACTCAACATTCTTCTTGTATACACCTTCAAAAAGTGATAAGTCTTTTTGACTTTTACATAATCCATGCATTAAAGACAATAACTTTAAATTACTATCATATCCATATGAAATATTGGTATCGCTTGATTCTATATTTAGATTAAAGTTCGTTTTATCCAACAAATTAGATTTGGAATGTTCTTTGAAAAAGATAGAAAAATCTAACCTAATATTTGGATCATCTAATTGCATATTAATTAAATTGTTATCATTTAACAAAGTAATATTATATGACTTGCCATCTATTCCATAGGCTTGTAATACTTCTTTATGTTGTATTAAAACTTCTGCCTCTTCATCAGTATATCCATCATTTTTTAATAATGTAATAAGCTCAACAACATCCATATTATTTATCTGTTTAATTTCTACATATTTTCTATTTTCTCTACTTGTAACTAAATCGTATGCATATAATTTGCCATCTATTATTTTAAATTTTAATATACTAAAGTGATTTTCATCTCCACGATTTTTATAAAACTTATTACTATATTCATATCTAAAACTTAAATCTTCTAAAAATCCATTCTGTGTAAGTGTTTTAAGGATTTCTTTAAATATTTTGGGATTTGTTTTTAATATATTTTCTAATTTTTTTATTTGTTCATATTCGCTTCCATCTTTGCTTAACTTATAACCACCAATTTCTATTAAATATGAAATTACACAGCTATAAAATGGATTCATGTTGTCACCATAATATATCCAATTAAGCATCCTTTTTTGAAGTGTATCATTGTAATTTATTTCCATGATATTACCACCAATTATATTTTATCATAAAAAGCAATGTTTTTTTCATCGACATTAAATCTTCCCTTATTTTACCCTTTAAAAATATGATGATCTAAAACTGATCTAAAGTCATTTTTGGAGTAATTTTTAGAAAAAGAAAAACTCGTGTTTTCCCTTTATTTATAGGACTTTACGAGTTATTTACCACAGCATTGTTTATATTTCTTCCCTGAGCCACATGGACAAGGATCATTTCTACCTACTTTTTGAACTCTCTTTGGTTGTTTCTTAGCTTGTTCTTTACCGCCATCGTTCGTAATTTTGGTTTTTGATACTTCTTTTCTTTCAATATTTCTTCTGATTTCTGCCTTAATTAACATGATAGTTACATCGTGGTCAATTTTTTGCATCATCTTATCAAATAATTCAAAGCCTTCCATTGTGTAAGCACGAAGTGGATCTTCTTGACCGTAACCTCTTAAATAAATTCCTTCTCTTAAGTGAGACATTGTATTGATGTGTTCAGTCCAATAGTGGTCGATTACATTTAGACTGATTGCTTTTTCAAATTCATCTTTTACTTCTTCGGGAATATCTCTTAATTTTTCTTCATACTCATGTGTAACAATATCCGTAATATATTCAATCATCTCTTCAGGAGATTTATTATCTATTTCTTCTTTGTCGATATCTTGATTAATTAGATTCTCATTCGCAAATTCAACGATTTCTTTAACATCATCATTAGTTAATCTTCCCTCTGGATAAAGATGAGAATTTACTAAATCTGAAATATGATTTTTAATTGTCTTTAATACTGTTTCGTGAATTGATTCACTATCTAGGATTTCATTTCTTCTTCCATACATGATTTCTCTTTGATTGTTCATGACATCATCATATTGAAGAAGTTGTTTACGAATATCAAAGTTATTTCCTTCTACACGAGCTTGAGCTGAAGATAGTGCCTTGGTAAAGGTTTTACTCTTGATTGCTTGATCTTCACTAAATCCTAAATTGTGCATCATTACTTTAATTCTATCAGAACCGAAACGAACCATTAATTCATCTTCCATTGATACATAGAATTGAGTAAATCCAGGATCCCCTTGACGACCAGAACGTCCACGTAACTGATTATCGATACGACGTGATTCGTGACGCTCTGTACCGATTACGCATAAACCACCTAATTCTCTTACCTCGTCACTTAGTTTAATATCTGTTCCACGTCCAGCCATGTTGGTAGCAATAGTTACTGATTTCCCAAGACCAATCTTCGCAATAATTTCTGCTTCACGTGCATGGTTTTTGGCGTTCAATACTTCGTGAGGAATTTTCTTTTGTTTTAACAAGTTACTGATTAACTCACTAGTCTCAATAGCTATAGTACCTACTAAGACTGGCTGACCTTTTTTGTATCGTTCTTCAATTTCTTTTACAATTGCGCGGTATTTTCCGGCTTTAGTAGAAAACATAAGATCAGGATTATCAATACGAATGACTGGTTTATTCGTAGGTATTTCAATAACATACATATTATAGATATTTCTAAATTCTTCTTCTTCTGTCTTAGCTGTACCGGTCATTCCAGATAGTTTTTTATACATTCTGAATAAATTTTGGAATGTGATTGTGGCTAAAGTTTTGGTTTCTTGATTAATTTTTACGCCCTCTTTAGCTTCAATTGCTTGATGAAGACCGTCACTATAAGCACGACCTTTCATTAGACGTCCTGTAAATTGATCAACGATAATAATTTCACCGTCTTGAACAACATAGTCTACATCTTTATGCATAGAATAATTCGCTCTTAATGCTTGATTAATGTAATGAACTAATTCTGAATTTTCTAAGCCATATAAGTTATCTAAGCGGAACATCTTTTCCGCTTTTTTAACACCTTCTTCACTAAGGGAAACATTTTTTGTTTTTTCATCATAAACATATTCATCTTCCTTTAGTGATTTGGCTAAACGATCTGCATCCATGTATAAATTAGCACTTTTCATTTCTCCACCAGAAATAATAAGTGGTGTACGAGCTTCATCAATTAATACTGAGTCGACTTCATCGATAATCGCAAAATTTAGTGGACGTTGGACTCTATTTTCTTTACGGATAACCATGTTATCTCTTAAATAATCGAATCCAATTTCATTGTTTGTCGAATATAAAATATCACAAGCATATTGTTCTTGTTTTTCTTTTGGTGATAGTTCACGTAAATTAATTCCAACTGTCAATCCTAAGAACTTATGAATTTGGCCCATCCAGTTAGCATCACGATCAGCTAAGTATTCATTGACAGTGATGATATGTACACCTTCACCAGGCAAGGCATTTAAATAAGCAGGCATTACTGAAGTTAATGTTTTACCTTCACCAGTTTTCATTTCCGCAATATTTCCATAGTGAATAGCTAAAGCACCTAAAATCTGAACATAGAATGGTTTTTCTCCAATTACTCTGAAACAAGCTTCTCTAGCTACTGCGAAAGCTTCAACTAAAATATCTTCTAGAGTTTCTCCTTTTTCTAATCTATCTCTAAACTCATTCGTTTTATTTTGTAATTCTTTATCCGATAATTTTTGCATTTCTTCATCTAAAGCGACAATTTGGTCAGCTTGACGATGAAATTTCTTTAGTTCTTTATATTCGTGATCGAATAATTTTTTTAATAAATCCATGTTACCATCTCCTGTTTGATATTATATCAATTCTTTTTTTGATTTTAAAGGTTTTCCACTGTTTTTGTGGAAAAACAATTCAAAAAAAGATATCATTTCTGATATCTTTAGAATAAATTATACTTTTTAAGATGTTTTTTTATTCCAGCATCATAATCCAGATAATATTTTCTATCGATGGGATGAAGCCTTAAATTGAACTCTCCTTTTAATTCTGTTAATAATTTATTTATTTTCAATTTCTTTACTTGATTGAAATAATGTTCAAAATTTTTATCAGCTTTTACTGTTAATAAAGTGGAAATATTTTCTATGTCGAAGGTTTGAATGCAAGGTATCTTTATTGGATCAAGTTTCCCTCTTAGTATAAATTCTTCTTCATAATCGACAAGTGGAGATAATCGTACTTTTCTCTGATCAATTTCGACAATAATTTCATCATCTTGACGATCTTCTTCTTGGGTATATAGTTCTCTAACTAGTAACTTTTTATATTCTTCTAATAGTGGTTGATCACCATAGTCTTCATTTAAAAAACGTAAAAAGTTTTGTTGTTCCCATCCTTCTTTGACTGCCCAATCCTTAAGTAACATGTATTCCTTATCTTTTTGTCTAGTATATTGTGAAAGAAGTCCATAGACAGTTTGATCTTCAATTTTCATCTTGGCTAGTTGGTAATGAACAGATGGCAGGCCAAAATAAAGAGTTATCTTTTCCCCTACTAGCTCTTTTAAGATTTGTCGTTCAAATATAGGTACTTTAAAATAGTAAATTTTATTTCCTCTTTTCAGCCAATAACCACTCACTCTGTGGTGATAATTATCCCTTTTTAAAGGAGGAACAGTCTCATCTTCTAATTGAATCAATTCAATATCTTCTAAATTTCCCAAGTCAATCACCTTAGTATTTTGACCCACAATAACTGGGCATTCTTGTTCCATTATGCCACCCCCTAAAAAGCGGTTCTATTATACTATAAATTATTTTTATTTTCAAGGTAGCATTAAATCAATATCAACATTACCATCAATTCCTGAAATTTTTCCTACATTAGTAAATTGCCATAGTAGATAATCTCCTTCATAATTTGTTTTTTCTGTATAGTGAGCTAGCCAAATATCATGTTCTATATAGACCCATAATTTTTCTAAATAATTTTTACTGGCATAGAACATACTTTGATAACCAGATCTATTTATTCGTTCTAAAAATTGATTAGCCATTTCATTTAATTCATATAAATTTAATTTATATTCTTTTAAATTTCCATAGCATTCCCAGTCGAAAACAACAGGTAAATCAAGTTCATATGGAGCTAGTTCATTCACAACCCACTCAGCTTGTTCTTTAGCTTCTTTGATACTAGCCGCATAAGAAAAGTAATACACCCCTACTTTTAATCCTGCTTCTTTAGCTCCTGTTATATTTTTCTTGAAGTAAGGATCAATTACTGAATCTTTCCCAGGTCCCTGCTGAGTACCCATTCTAATCATTACGAATTCTACTCCTGCCGATTTTACCTCTTGCCAATCAATTTCACCTTGCCACTTAGAAACATCAATACCTAACATTGTATCATCGGTTAAATAATCGTTTTTTACTTCTTCTAAAGTCAGACGGTTCGTACTACTATTGCTATTACTGTTATCAGAGCTTTTTTCTTTTACTCTTAAGGTAAAATTTATTCTCGTTTCGTTTTGACTATCATCGGTAGCAACATAAGTTAAAGGATAGTCTCCCACCTCGTTAAGATTGTAATCTCCCTCTATATAGTAATCTGGGGTACGATCATAGTTATCCATACATAAGATAGCTTCTTCTAAATTTATCTTACTCCCCTTGTTTACTGTATAGACACTGCCTAACCAAACGAGAGGAGGTGTTTTATCTACTGCTCTTACTTTTACTTTTCCTGTTTTCTTTTTTCCTTCTTCTACATATTGATAAGAAAACTCTTGATTTCCTAGCTTAGTTGCTTGAATTTCCTTATCCTCACTAAGATCATGATCTACTATAATATCTGATAATTTTATCTTTTGATAGATTTCTACTTTATAAAAGATTTCTTCGATTTTCAACAAATTGCTATAGAAAGCTATAATGATTAGTAAAATTAAACTTATTCCTAAATACAAATATTTCTTTTTAATTATTTTGTCTTTCATCCTAACACCCACTATTTACTCATAGTATAGACTAAATTCTTCTTTCTTACTATAATTTTTGCCCAAAAAAAAGCACTAGTTGGTTGAATAGTGCTTTTCTCTTTCCTTATTCTGCCTCAATAACCCCATAATTTCCGTCTTTTCTCTTGTAAACGACTGTGGGTTCATTTGTTTCAATATCTTTATATAGGTAAAACTGATGTCCTAGAAGTTCCATTTGTAGAATGGCTTCTTCTTCATCCATTGGTTTTACTTCTACTTTTTTTCTTTTTACAATTTTGGTGTCTTCTTCTATTTCTGGCATTTCTTCAATATAATCAAAGGCAAACTCTTTAGCTTCTTTTAACTTTTTAGATTGCAATCTAGTCTTATTCTTTCTAATTTGCCTTTCTAACTTGTCTACAAGTACATCAATTGCGGCATAGAAATCTTCTTTCTCTTCTTCTGCTCTTAAGATAATTGTTTTCATTGGAATTGTTATCTCTACTTTATGTAAGTGGTTAGGAATTTTGACAATTACAGTAGCTTTTATGTCCTCTGGACTTTCGACATATTTATCTAACTTTTTTAACTTTTCTGTCGCATACTCTTCCATCGCTTTCGTAATTGTAACTTTACTTCCTCTGATAGATATATCCATATATATCCCTCCTTATATTTATATAATAGCATATTTATAAAAAAATAGGAAGAGAATGCACAAATATTATTTATCACACATCGGCAAGGAAAAACTACCTATTTGGTAGTTACAAGTTCTTTAATAACGACTACGTCTAAAGCTTGTAAGCCTTTAGCTGTTTCAAGTAGTTTGAATTCTACAACTTGTCCCTCAGATAAAGTTTTATAACCATCTTGTTTGATTGCTGAGTAATGTACAAAGATATCTTCGTCCTCAGTATACTCGATGAATCCATAACCCTTTTCGTTATTGAACCATTTCACGGTTCCTCTCATCACTGCCACCTCACCTTCTTTATATAATTCTATGACGCCTAGTGCTCATCACCAACTTCTCGTGCTAACCACCAACTACTGCGCATATTCATAGTAGCATATTTCATTGTCGTTTTTTGTATTTTTTTGCTGAGATGCCAAAATTTAGCTCTGAACGGTCAATTTTTAAGTGTTTTATCGATTTTTTAACCGTTCACAAGCAATTTTCGACATTTCACGACAAATTTCTACTTTTTAATAAAGGTAAGTGATATAGTGTATTTGGCATTGTTAGGAGGGAGAATTTTGAAAGGTTTTTTCTTAGGAAGATCTCTAAAAATGGTAAAAGAGATATATCCAAATTATGATGAGGATAGGTTAGATGAGATTAGATATGGTCTCGAGGCAACATATCTATCTATAACTAAGTTAGTTGTCATTTTAGGAATTTCTTTATTACTTGGTATATTTAAGGAATCTGTCATCTTACTTGTTTTGTTTAATTTCTTAAGATTAACCGGATTTGGTCTCCATGCAACCAAAAGCTGGATGTGTTGGGTTTCTTCTAGTATTACTTTTTTACTAGTACCTTTTTTCTGCAAATCCTTGGTGTTACCCAATTACCTTCTAGTGGCAATATCTGTTGTGTGCATGATTAATTTTATATTGTACGCACCTGCAGATACTGTTAAAAGACCATTAATCCATAAAAAGCGTAGGTTATTTTACAAAATATGTACGATTTTAATTTCTTCTATATATATTGCTTTGATCTTTATTACTAAAGATACTTTTCTTCAAAATTCTCTCGCTAGTGCGATGCTAATAGAGGGAGCCTTGATTAATCCATATATATATAAATTATTTAATTTACCGTATAATAATTATAAAAATTATGTAATCAATGCTTCAAAATAATAAGAGGAGCGTTATGAAAAAATTATTAGCAATGATCTTATCAGGCGTTGGGGTTCTAGCTGCTGGTGCTGCTACTACTGCATGTGTTATTATTGTTTTTGATGAACCATGTATGAACGCAAAAATGATCGAAAGATAGGAAGATGGATAATATCTTCTTTTTTTGTTTCTTATTTTATACTATTCAAATGTATAACCAACTCTTGGACAAAATATTCATCCATTTTTGAAGTGGCTCGTTCGAACAATTTATTTCTTTCAACGATTTTATTTACTAAATGTAATCCTGTTCCTCTATTTTTTCCTTTACTACTGTACCCATATTCATTAATCTTATCAATGTCTATTTTCCCTTTATAAGTATTCGCTATGATAATATGAATCTCATCATTGATTTCATACATTTCTAACGCAACTTTCTTTTCTTTACTTTCCAGACTTGCCTCTTTTGCATTGTCTAAAAATACTCCTATAATACTATAAAAGTCTCCTCTATCTTTGATTTTTAGTTTCTTCATTTTGGAATCTTTTAATTTTCTTTCGATATGAATCTCAATATCGATTTTTTTGTTACTCATTTCCATTAACTTAAAGTTAATAAACCCTTTTAACTCTGGAATTGGAATATATTTTAATTCATTTATCCATCTATACTTATTTACTTCTGTTGCGTCAATTAAGTTATTTACATACTCTTCTAGTTCTTTCTTCTTTGTAGTAGAAATCATATTTCTAATAATAATTAATTGGTTTCTACTTTCATGTAAATTTAATCTATACTCCTCTAATACTCCTTCTGTTATTTGAGAATAGTTTGCTAACTTTTTATACTCATCGTTCATTTTATCAACATCGTATTTTTGCTTAATTAAAATAAATCCAACTATACAAAACAAAATCATTAACAAAATGGTTAATATAAAATTAATATTTAATTCTAATTCATTAACAGGTGTTTTATTAAATAATATTGCTAATGCCAATAGGACTATTATTGCTATTATAAATATTGTTCTTTTGTCACTATTTATTTTCTCTATTATCATTGATAATTCCTTTTTAAATCTTATTGATACCGCTATTCCCAATAAGCAAATTATTAGATTTATGATAATACTGTTTTTTAACTCTGCTGCATTATTGTTTTGTAATAAGAAAAATGTAAAATACATTATAAATACTACTATTACTTCGCTTATAAAAAATATTAGATACATTATGAAGCTCATTAACATGGATTTTGTCAATGATTCGTTAAATACTAATTTATAATATCCTATGTAACTTATAAATATAATTAAGATTTTTAAAACATTATCAACTATACTTTCACTAACTAAATTAATTAAAATTATCACTAAACTTATCCCTACGGTTATTGCAAAATTTTTTAAATTTACTTTTTCTGATTTATTTAGTAATATATCTCCTACTGCAAAAAGTGAACAAGACATTATAATAGTACTTATTATTATTTCCATATCTTTCATCTATTCATCCCTTATTTCACACTCCACAATACACTTCTATTAACTTTACTCCTTCATCTTTATTGGGTGGCTCATTCCCTTCGGTATTATCGTTTCCTATTTGACTGGCACACAGTTTATCCCTTAAGTCTTTTCGATTATTTCTTGCTAACATATCAATTTCTTGTTCTTCAAATTTAATCAATCCTTGATTAAAATCAAATCGTTTTACATTATGTAAATTCACTATACATCTTCTATGTGTTTTATAAAATCTACTATCTAATCTCTCTTCTAATTTGGTTAATGGTTCTTTTACCTCGATTGTTTCTTTCTTTGTTACTATAATACACCCATTTTCTTTTACGCTTTTTTCTATATACAAAATATCTCGATACGGAATTTGATACAATTCTCCCTCGTTCATAAAAGTTAGTGCTTTATATTTCGTTAAAATATCGAATGCGACGATTAAACTTTCTTTCAACCTATTTTCACAATCATAATATTTACTAACAAAATCTAACATCAATAATCTTGAAGTAAAACTTGCGGTTCTTAGTTGTTCATGCGTTGTTACCACAATGATTTGGCTTTCCCAATCTCCTGATTCCCTGATCTCTTTCGCTAGATCCAAGCCACTTTTTCCTGGTACTTCAATATCAAAGATATAGATTTTCTTTCCTAGTGTTTCATCTAATTGTTTTTTCGTTTTCTCATCATATTTATCTAACTCAATTATTCGATAGCCTTCTTGTTCTTTCCCTCTTAATTTTAAGATTATTGAAATATACTTTTTTCTATACTCTACTTCATCTTCATAAATAATATAATTGATCATATTACCATCTCTTTTCTTTAAATACCATTTTGATTTTATTATATTTTCACACTTTCTTTTCAATTGCAAAAAAGACCCTCTGTGGGGTGAGCACAAAGGGTCTTTTTTGCAATATTTAGATTTTAAGTGGCTAGGGACTAGGGGCTCTATAAGGATTTCTTATAGTTTCATGTTCATATCTTTTTCTAGATGTTCAGGTGTGCTAATATTCTAAAATTTAATTTCATATTACTATAACTACCAAATTTTGTCAATTCAATTTTTTGCTTTAATTTTTTCTTTCAATTCTCTTAATTTTGGTGGTCGCTTATCAGTTATTATACTTGTATAGCAAACAAACCATATAAAGATAATTAATAAAATAATATATACTATTGTGGCAGCTTTAGGGTCTTTTAATACATAAAAAATTGATGTCAAGGCGAATAAAATATTGATTCCGTAAATAATAAGTACTGTTGTTCGTTGTGAAAAGTTCATACCTAATAGCTGATGATGAAAATGTTCTTTATCGGCAGCGAAAATAGGTTGTCCTCTAAGTGTTCTTCGAATAATAGCAAATAACGTATCTAGAATTGGTAATCCCAAAATTAGAATTGGAACGAATAAAGAAGTCAAAGCTGTTCCTTTAAATCCTAATAATGAAATAATTGCTATCATAAATCCCATAAATTGACTACAATCACCGGCAAATATTTTTGCCGGATAAAAATTATGTACTAAAAATCCCAAAGTAGCACCTAACATAATAAATGTTAATGTAAACTCTAAAGTACCAATTCTTCCTTGGTAGAAACAAATAATACCTGTTGTAATATAGAAAATAGAAGTTACTCCACCACTTAGGCCATCTAAACCATCCGTAAAGTTAATAATATTAATGCAGGCTACTATAAAAATTATTGTTATAATCTCTGATAGGATTCCAAAATCAAAAACCATACCAAAAGCGGAAATGTCCGTAATTACTATTTTTCCATAAAATACTACAATAGCTGCTGCTACTAGCTGACCTAATAGCTTTTGAGAAGCTCTTAAATCATTTATATCATCTAGTAAACCCGTCAATATAATAACAAAACTACCAATTAAAATTGCATTCATTTTAATGCTATGTTGACCAAATAGCATATATCCAAACAAAAACGCTAAAAAAATCCCCAGGCCTCCCAATTTTGGAATAGGCTTCTTATGAATATGACGATTATGCTCTGTATTTCTAGGAATATCAATTGCTCCTATATGATGGGCTATTTTTTTCATTAGAGGCATAATACATACACTAAATAAAAAAGTAATGGCTACTATTTTCAATATATGATCTATTTCTGGAGTAAACATCTTATCACCTCACTATTGTCATTATATCATTTTAACTAAAAAAAAAGAAGATAAATACCCTTCTTATTTTATTGTATCTAAATGTATAACCAACTCTTGGACAAAATATTCATCCATTTTTGAAGTAGCTCGTTCAAACAATTTATTTCTTTCAACGATTTTATTTACTAAATGTAATCCTGTTCCTCTATTTTTTCCTTTACTACTGTACCCATATTCATTAATCTTATCAATGTCTATTTTCCCTTTATAAGTATTCGCTATGATAATATGAATCTCATCATTGATTTCATACATTTCTAACGCAACTTTCTTTTCTTTACTTTCCAGACTTGCCTCTTTTGCATTGTCTAAAAATACTCCTATAATACTATAAAAGTCTCCTCTATCTTTGATTTTTAGTTTCTTCATTTTGGAATCTTTTAATTTTCTTTCGATATGAATCTCAATATCGATTTTTTTGTTACTCATTTCCATTAACTTAAAGTTAATAAACCCTTTTAACTCTGGAATTGGAATATATTTTAATTCATTTATCCATCTATACTTATTTACTTCTGTTGCGTCAATTAAGTTATTTACATACTCTTCTAGTTCTTTCTTCTTTGTAGTAGAAATCATATTTCTAATAATAATTAATTGGTTTCTACTTTCATGTAAATTTAATCTATACTCCTCTAATACTCCTTCTGTTATTTGAGAATAGTTTGCTAACTTTTTATACTCATCGTTCATTTTATCAACATCGTATTTTTGCTTAATTAAAATAAATCCAACTATACAAAACAAAATCATTAACAAAATGGTTAATATAAAATTAATATTTAATTCTAATTCATTAACAGGTGTTTTATTAAATAATATTGCTAATGCCAATAGGACTATTATTGCTATTATAAATATTGTTCTTTTGTCACTATTTATTTTCTCTATTATCATTGATAATTCCTTTTTAAATCTTATTGATACCGCTATTCCCAATAAGCAAATTATTAGATTTATGATAATACTGTTTTTTAACTCTGCTGCATTATTGTTTTGTAATAAGAAAAATGTAAAATACATTATAAATACTACTATTACTTCGCTTATAAAAAATATTAGATACATTATGAAGCTCATTAACATGGATTTTGTCAATGATTCGTTAAATACTAATTTATAATATCCTATGTAACTTATAAATATAATTAAGATTTTTAAAACATTATCAACTATACTTTCACTAACTAAATTAATTAAAATTATCACTAAACTTATCCCTACGGTTATTGCAAAATTTTTTAAATTTACTTTTTCTGATTTATTTAGTAATATATCTCCTACTGCAAAAAGTGAACAAGACATTATAATAGTACTTATTATTATTTCCATATCTTTCATCTATTCATCCCTTATTTCACACTCCACAATACACTTCTATTAACTTTACTCCTTCATCTTTATTGGGTGGCTCATTCCCTTCGGTATTATCGTTTCCTATTTGACTGGCACACAGTTTATCCCTTAAGTCTTTTCGATTATTTCTTGCTAACATATCAATTTCTTGTTCTTCAAATTTAATCAATCCTTGATTAAAATCAAATCGTTTTACATTATGTAAATTCACTATACATCTTCTATGTGTTTTATAAAATCTACTATCTAATCTCTCTTCTAATTTGGTTAATGGTTCTTTTACCTCGATTGTTTCTTTCTTTGTTACTATAATACACCCATTTTCTTTTACGCTTTTTTCTATATACAAAATATCTCGATACGGAATTTGATACAATTCTCCCTCGTTCATAAAAGTTAGTGCTTTATATTTCGTTAAAATATCGAATGCGACGATTAAACTTTCTTTCAACCTATTTTCACAATCATAATATTTACTAACAAAATCTAACATCAATAATCTTGAAGTAAAACTTGCGGTTCTTAGTTGTTCATGCGTTGTTACCACAATGATTTGGCTTTCCCAATCTCCTGATTCCCTGATCTCTTTCGCTAGATCCAAGCCACTTTTTCCTGGTACTTCAATATCAAAGATATAGATTTTCTTTCCTAGTGTTTCATCTAATTGTTTTTTCGTTTTCTCATCATATTTATCTAACTCAATTATTCGATAGCCTTCTTGTTCTTTCCCTCTTAATTTTAAGATTATTGAAATATACTTTTTTCTATACTCTACTTCATCTTCATAAATAATATAATTGATCATATTACCACCTCTTTTTTTTGGCCCCTTTTTTAGACATTTTACCATATTTTTCCTATTTAGAAGCAAAAAAAAGATAACTATTTTTCTAGTTATCGATTAAATATATATTATCTAATAAGATTCCTGTTCCTTCTACTACATTAGTTAGGGGATTGTCTGAGATAAAGACAGGAACTTTTAGTTCTTCTTTTAGTTTGCCAACTAAGCCATTAATCAGTGCTCCTCCACCGGTTAATACAATACCTTTTTCTGCAATATCAGCAGATAATTCTGGTGGGGTCTTCTCTAAAACACCTTTGGCAGAAAGAATGATTCTTTTTATATCTTCACGGAGTGCCTCTTCAATATCGTTGGAGTTCACTTTTACCGTTTCTGGTAAGCCACTAGAAACACTACGACCGGTAATCTCAATTTCGCGATTATTTTTATCTTTGATTACTGTACCGATACTAGTTTTGATATCTTCAGAAGTTTTTTCTCCGATAATTACTTTATATTTTTCTTTGATGTAATTCGCAATATCCTCATCAAAGGTATTTCCTGCTACTTTTATTGAATCACTAGTTACTATTCCCCCTAAAGATAATACCGCAATATCTGTCGTTCCACCACCAATGTCGATTACCATACTTCCACTAGGTTTCGCAATGTCGATACCGGCACCAACTGCTGCAACTTTAGGTTCCTCCTCTAGAAATACTTTTCTAGCACCAGTTCTTTCTGCAATCTCTTTGATCGCATTTTTCTCTACACCCGTAATATTGGAAGGGCAACAGATCAAGATTCTCGGTTTAGATAAAATATTTTTTCCAATTGCTTTCTTGATAAAACGATTAAGCATTTCTTCCGTAATTTCAAAGTCAGCGATAACCCCATCTTTCATCGGTTTTATTGCTTTTACTTTGCCCGGTGTTCTTCCTAGCATCTCTTTGGCTTCTTTTCCTACCGCTAATACTTTTTTGGTATTGGTATCAATACTAACTACACTAGGTTCATTTAATACAACGCCTTTTCCTTTAACATAGATCAATATATTGGTTGTTCCTAAATCTATTCCAATATCACGCACTTTATCACTTCCTATACTTTTTCTTTTAGCTTTGAATATTTCCGCTTAGTGGATTCACCACCTTTAATATGTCTAATTTCTAGATGTTTTTTGAATATTTCTTCTACTTGACAATACTTTTCAGGATTAATTTCTAGTAGACGTTCTTTGACATCTTTGTGAACGGTACTTTTACTAATATGATAGACCTTAGCTGTCTCTCTAATTGTACTTTTTGTATGAATAATATAGTCGGCTAAAGTCTCGGCTCTTACTATCATTGCTTTATTCATATATACCCTCTTTCTAGTAAATTATATTTTTACTAGGCGGCTTTATGAATGAAGCTTATTCTATTTCAGATAATTTTTTTCCAAAATAGTTTTCAGGATCTACTAATTGTCCTTTTACTGTCAATTCAAAATGAAGATGATTATTTAATTCTTTATTTAGTTCACAAGTACCACTTTTGCCGATTACTTGTCCACTTGTTACTTGATCACCTTTTTTTACAGTCACTTCGCTTAGACTTTGGTAAACACTTATTATTTCGTTATTGTGTCTGATAGTTACACTTTTACCAAGTAATTCTTTGTCTTCTACTTCGATTACCTCGCCATCTAAGATACTGACTACGTCGAAAATATCATCTTGGACGTAATCGATTCCGGAATTTTGCATATAAGTATTTTCATGATAGATGATAGAATTCTTTTGTTCTTCTTCCTGATCTTGATAATCGTAATAATTTTTTCCGATTTTTACATTTTCACTTATATACGGTTTCGCAATCGTTACCTCTTCTTGTTCCGTCGTATTCACTACTGGTACATATTCATCTAATATCGTACCTGATACATAGGTATTTTCATCGTTTTGTTCACTTCCCATATTGATCGATACAAAAAGTCCGACAATTAAAGCAACCACAAAGATAGAATATATGGTAGGAATGACGAATGGTTTTAGGACTAATCTCTTTTTCATTTTCTTCACCTCATTAAAAGTGTTGACAATAAAAAAAGATTTATACATTTTTTTAAATTATTTTTGAAGCTAAATAAAAGTCATAAATAAATGATGTAATTAGTTGAACAAGTGCGAAAGCTAATAGCACATAAAAAACTCGAGCTTGAACAACACGATTCTTTTTAAATATATGATTAATGTTTACTCCGTCTAATGCCCAAATCACTAATATTGTTACGACAACATAAAGAAAAAATTTAACGCTCATTGTTATTCTCCTCATAATCTGTAATTTCTTGGATTCTTCTATCATGACGTTCTACAGGTTCATGTTTTGTATTTAAATAAGCATCAACAATATCTAATGCTTTGTATGTTGGCATTGAACCATTTAAAGCAAGAATATTAGCATCATTATCCAACCGGCAAAGTTTGGCTTCTTTAACACTATCTACTTTAGCACAACGAATTCCTTTTACTTTATTGCAGGCAATCGAAATACCAATTCCACTACCACAGATGGCAATACCAAGATCTACATTTTTTTCCACAACACTAGTGGATAATTTAAAAGCATAGATTGGATAATCCACAGATTCTGTGGAAAAAGTTCCGATATCTTCTACCTCTACTCCTTTTTTTTGTAAATATGCAACAATTTTTGATTTTAATTTATAGCCACGATGATCACTAGCTATTCCTATTTTCATATTTTACCCTCCATTTTTTATTATATCACAATTCATTTTTATTAACCTTGTAGATAATAAGATAAGTATAGCATAACTTTTTATTTACCTCTAATTTTTTTACACTTGTTTGAGCGAAAAAAAACAAAGCCATTATTGACTTTGTTTATTGGTCTAAACCATATTTTTTATTGAATTTTTCTACTCTACCAGTCTTAGAAGCTCTTGTTTGTTTTCCTGTATAGAATGGATGACATTTTGAACAAACTTCGACGTTGATCTCAGGTTTTGTAGACATTACTTTAAACGTTTCTCCACAAGCACATGTTACAGTAGCTTCAACTACTTTTGGATGAATTCCTGCTTTCATATTTTTCTCTCCTTTCACCCTAGATATTCTAGGAATCATTGAGCTTTCTCTTCGCCATGATCGACTAATCAACCATAGTAATTAAATGCTAGTTTATTGTAGCAAACATTTTTTCTTTTGGCAAGCTTTTTTTCATGAAAAAAGCCCTTTATAGGACTTTGTTTGTTTCTAAATATTCCATGATTTTTTCTGCCATTTCTTGATATCCTTTAATATTAGGATGAATATCTAAAGGATTAGGTAGGAAATCTTTATTTTCCTTAAACAGCTGATAATTGGAAATATAGATTGCGCCATATTTTTTCGCAATATTTTGATACTCATCATCGATATAAGCAAACAGTTCATCTAATTCTTTTTGACTGGTATTAAACAAGAAGGGAATCGGATTATAATACCCGACGATAATTAAATCTCCTTTTGCGTACTTTCTGACTTCTTTGATACATTCTTCTACATCAGGAAAGATTTCTTCAATTATATTTTTAAAACTTTTGATGATATCTAGACTTAGATTACTAATATCGATTTTTCCTAAAAAATCATTAGCCCCAATAGAAATCGTTACTAAATCTGATTCTCGTAAATCTTTTTTTAATTGATTATCTTCTTGAATCTTTGTGATCATATCCCTTGTTTGATAACCACTTTTGGCATACTTTTGATAGTAATTTAATTTTTTCTTCTCATTTAGCATATCCCTTAGGTAATCAGCATATCCATACCCAATTTCTCCATAGGGATTTCTTCCTTCTGCCACCGAATCTCCAAGCGCAATATAATTAATTTCGCTACTCGCAAAAACGTGGTAGATTCCAAAAACACTTAAGACTATCGCTAATAAGATAAGATATTTTCGATACTTTTTCATACTACCTCCAAGTAAAAAGAATCTTCTTTATCATTATTGTATTCTTTTTTAGGAAGTTTAGACTACTCATTTACTCTTCTTCGACAATTTTTACATCGGCACCGATTTCATTAAGCTTCTCAATAATATTTTCATATCCACGAAGAACAGGACCAATATTCCTAATTGTCGTTGTTCCTTCAGCGGCTAATCCAGCTAATACTAAACAAGCTCCGGCTCTTAAATCAGTTGCTTCCACGGTTTTCCCTTGAAGTTTAGTTTTTCCCTTAATCATAATTGTATCTTGTTTTTGCGTAATATTTGCGCCCATACTGTTTAAGTATGGTACATTTTTAAAACGATTTTCGTAAACGGTTTCTTGAAGAATGGATTCCCCATCACATTGTGTTAACAAAGCGGTAATTGGCTGTTGTAGATCGGTTGGAAAACCAGGATAACCAAGGGTTTTAATATGTACTGGCTTCATCTTGTCCTTTTTTGAAACATAAATATAATCTGCTCCTACTTCCATGTCGACTCCCATTTCTTTTAATTTTAAAATTAAAGTTTCTACATGTTCAGGAATAATATTATCAATCTTTAGATAATTTCCCATTAAGGCACCCGCAATAATATACGTACCACTTTCAATTCGATCAGGAATTACTTCTGTGTAACAGCCTTTTAAAGATTCTACACCTTTAATTCTAATTTCGCTTGTTCCTGCTCCAGTAATTTTGGCTCCCATATTATTTAAGAAGGTCGCAACATTAACAATTTCTGGTTCTTTAGCTGCATTTTCAATAATAGTTTCACCTTTGGATTTAACAGCTACTAACATGGTATTGATCGTTGCTCCTACACTAGGCATGTCTAAGTAAACATGAGCTCCTGTCAATTCATCGGCATCAATCGTATATTTATTATTTTCCTCTTTGATTTTTGCTCCTAAAGCTTCAAATCCTTTTAACGTCTGATCAATTGGTCTAGCTCCTATCGCACATCCTCCTGGGAAATACATTTCCACATGTTTGAACTTCGCGAGTAACACCGCCATAAAATAGTATGAGGCACGTAATTTGTTTGACATTTCTTCAGGAATTTCTTTATTTACAATTGGTTTAGGATCGATCAAAATACTTTCACTAGCTCTTTTTACATCAGCACCTAAATATTTTAATATTTCTGTTAGTGCATCTGTATCGGTAATCTCTGGAACATTACAGATCGTTACTTCATCATCTGCTAAGATGGTAGCTGGAATTAACGCAACCGATGCATTTTTAGATCCACTTATTCTTACGGTTCCACTCAGCGTTTTACCGCCGTTTATTTTTAACACTTTCATATTTACCTCCCTGTATCTCTATTATATTGTATTTTTTCTATGATAAACGGTTCATAAAGAGATTTACTTTCTCTTCTACTTTTTCTTTAATTGCTTTCTCGCCACTACCGATTACTTTTCTTGGATCGTAAGAATTAGGATTTTCCGCTATAAACTTACTTACAGCATCATGCCAAGCGATTTGTAGTTCGGTATTGATATTGATTTTATTGATTCCACAGCTAATTGCTTCTTTAATTTGATATTCAGGTATCCCAGTACCACCATGTAAAACTAAAGGAACCTCAAGATGTTCAGATATTTCTTTCATCGTTTTAAAATCAAGATTAGGTTCACCTTTGTATAAACCATGTACACTTCCTAAGGCAGGCGCAAGAGAATCAATATTGGTTTCTTTTACTAAAGTAATGCACTCATCTAAACGAGCATTATTACTTGTACTAGTAATATTGTCCTCAGTTCCACCGATATGACCAATTTCTGCTTCTACAGTTACTCCACGACTATGTGCATAATCCACTACTTCTTTTGTTACGCGAATATTTTCTTCTAATGGTAATTTAGAAGCATCGATCATTACAGAAGTAAATCCAGCATCAATTGCCTTTTTACAAGTTTCAAAGCTTGTCCCATGATCGACATGTAGACAAACAGGAATCGTAATATTTAAGTCTTTAATCAAACCTTTTACCATGCCTACGATGACATCGAAACCTCCCATATATTTACAAGCTCCTTCACTAACGCCTAATATAACTGGTTTTTGTAAATGTTCCATCTCTTCTAAAATATACTTTGCCCACTCCAAGTTATTGATATTAAAATGAGGAATGGCATAGTGACCTTTTTTGGCCTCTAATAAAATTTCTTTACTATTTACTAACATTTTTCACCCTTCTTTTCTTACATTTGTACTTATACCTTAACTATACCATATTTCTTTATAGATTTCTTTAATTTATGATTAAAATTCTTCTGTTTTTTGTCAAAACTTTACCATAAATAATAAAATCCTAAAACAAATAGAATTAAACTACCAATTAAAGTAGTTATCTTTCCTAATTTATTCACTAGGGTTTTTCCGAGATTTACTCCTATATAGGTAAATAAACCAGACGTTATACTAAATAAAAAACTAGGTATCAGAATTTCATTTTTTAATGCACCTAATCCAATTCCGATACTAAAACTGTCGATACTTACGGTAAAGGCAAATACCATTACGGAAAAAATATTGGTCAGTATTTTTACTTGTTCTTCTTTTTTTAACGATAACAACATCTCGATAGCTAGCGCAATAAAAATTACTCCGACAATAATTTCTGGATCAATTCCAATAATATTTAGTATCCATCTACCTAAGTAGTACCCTAAAATCGGCATAAAAAAATGAAAAAGAGATACCATAATACTCATTTTACTATTTAAACTTTTACTCATATTTAAAGTTCCATAAATCAATGATAAGGAAAAGGCATCCATGCTTAATCCTATAGCTAACATAAACATCATCATTAGTGACATAAAAAAGCCTCCTACTTAACACTATGTAGAAAGCTTTACTTTTAGTTAAACTATTAAAAATATTTATCTAATATCTCTTGAAAAAAGAAACTATATTCTATATCTTCTGAATTACTACTTTCTGTAGCTTCTAATAAACATAAAGGGGGAAAGAGAACACACCACCAATTGTCACCTTGGCCTTTACCTAAAGTAATCACTAATGATTCATATTTGCCTGGTGGATAATGAATGCCATTATACATCTTTTCAGGAAAATAATTAAGTCCATAATCAATAGTAAATTTATTTTCTGTTCCTTCTAAAGTTTGTTCGACTATATGGCGATATTCGGGTAATTTTTCTGTTGTAATTTGACGGACTTCTTCGATATTATCACTTTTCATTAATGAACGATATAATTCTTCTTGAACGGCTTCCTTGACTAATTCTTTTGTCCTTTGATCTTCTTCACTATTACTACTAGCAATCACGCGAAAGCGAATCGATTCTTCAGGGATTTCTAATTTGTTTTCGACTCGATTAGAGGTAAGGACAAAGAGGGTAAACAACATAACGACTAAGGTTAACTTTTTCATAGGCCACTCTCCTTAGTCCTATATTGAAACAGAATATTTTTTTTTATTCAATTTGTATATTTTTTTTAGTTAATCATATAGTTTAACGAGAGGTGTTTAAATGATTAATGATACGCTTTTTGTTCAACAATCTTTAACAGATAATCTTTTCTATCTACGAACGATTCGAGATTTTACAGTGAATATTGAATTATCTTTGCCAGTAAAATACCAAAGTTATATCGATACCGCTCGAGACTTTAGGAAGCGGTGTGATGAATATTTAAAGAAGACTTTTGAATTATCCAATAATACTTTGTTAACTGATTTTTGGGATACAGGGATATTTGTTACGCCTTACACATTAGATACTGAATTATTAACAGAAAAGTTATTTGGGATTGATTTGGATACTGTACTTACCGAAGAAGAAGGTACAATTAAAACCGTGGATACTGCTCCTTCTCCAACGGAAGAACAGTTAATTACGATTCAAAAATTAAATGAAGATGCAATTATATTAGCTACTAATTTCTTTGATTTTGTTTCTTCACTTTTGAATGAAATGATTACTCAAGAAACATTTTCTTATTCCTATCCATTATTTTATAACTTCATATTGCGAGAAATTGGTTTATATATCAATGATTTAACTCGTATCAATGAGAAAACAAGTATTGATCCTATTTTTGTATTGGGCTATGAATCTCGTTATTCTTTATCCATGAAAAATATTGCGCAATTTATTGGGGGATTAGCTGATCCTTCTCAGGAAGCCATTATCCAAAAAGCTAGAGAGTTTGAGCAACGTTTTGATGAATTACTGGATGAATACAATAATGAAAATATTGACCCCGCTTTTCAAAATGAACTTAGTCAAATCGCTTTAGCTACCGTTCAAGAATTTCAAGATTTCTTAGAAACAATAATTCAAAATATCTTGGATAAAGAACTATACTTTATCGTTGAACCACTTTTCTGGGATAATTTATATACGTTTATTCTTTATTTTAATTATTTATTACAAGGAGTTATTTATAATGTAAAGAAAGCTTAGGCTTTCTTTTTTAGGGCAAAAATCATTCGATCACGGCCTTGAAGATCTTTTTTTAATGTAATTAATGCATCTGTAAATACTTCTTGAAACATCTTCTTTAATGGTAAGCCTTGATCTGCACCAATTTCAAATGCCACTAAGTATTCTTCTTCTAGATGTTCTTTGATTTCTGATAAGATTTTTTGGTAACAATCTAAGCCATCTTCACCGGCATATAAGGCTAGATGAGGTTCATTTTGAACGACGATATTTTCCACTTCTTCGTCTTGTTTTAAATAAGGTGGATTACTGATTACAATATGATATTTGCCAGGCACTTTTTCCCAGAAATCACTTTCTAAGCAAGTAACCTCGGCTTCTAACTGTTTGGCATTTTCTAAAGCTACCGTTAAAGCTTCTTTAGAAATATCAACGAGAGTTACTTGGGATGTAGGAATTTTCTTTTTTAAAGTGATTCCAATACACCCTGATCCTGTCCCTAGATCGATAATTTTTAGATCTTGTTCAGAAAAATAATATTGAATAAAATTTAAAGTATTTTCTACTAATTCTTCTGTTTCAAAACGAGGAATTAATACTTTAGGATTAACTACAAACGTATTACCGTAGAAATTAACATTGCCGATTACGTATTGAAGTGGTTCTTGATTTGCGAGTTTTTGAATTTGTTCATAATAGTGTTGTTCCACTTCAGGTGTTACCTCCTCATCTAGATGAAGCAATAATTCTAAGGGATTTAGATTTAATAAATCGGCTAACAACATTTTAGCGTGAGTAGAATGTACTTTTTTCTTACCATTAATAATTAATTCTTCAACTGTCGCCATATAACTCCTTCTTTCTATAAAAAAACGCATTCTTATAGAGATGCGTCTTCTTGTCCTGCTAATTTTCTTTTTTGATCTTCGGTAATTAACGCTTCGATTATTTCATCGATCGCTCCGTTCATAATTCTATCTAGATTATTTGTTGTATAACCAATTCGGTGATCAGTAACTCGATTTTGCGGATAATTATAAGTTCTGATTTTTTCGGCACGGTCTCCTGTACCAATCTTATTTCTTCTTTCCGCACCAAGTTCTTCTTCTTGTTTTCTACATTCTTGTTCATAAAGACGAGCACGTAATACTTTCATTGCTTGTTCTTTATTCTGAATTTGGCTACGTTCATTTTGACAAGTAACTACGGTTCCGGTTGGGATATGGGTAATTCTAACAGCAGAGTCGGTTGTATTTACCCCTTGACCTCCACAACCACTTGAACGATAAATATCAATTCGCAAATCACTTGGGTTAATTTCAATATTGACATCTTCTGCTTCTGGCATAACTAAGACTGTTGCGGTAGAAGTTTGAATTCTTCCTTGAGATTCTGTTTCTGGAACTCGTTGTACTCGGTGAGAACCACTTTCATATTTTAATTTAGAATAAACATTTTTCCCTTTAACCATGAATTCAATTTGAGAAAATCCTCCAGCTTCGCCTTCTTCCGCATCGATAATTTCGATTTTAAAGCCTTGTTTTTCTGCATAACGAGAATACATTCTAAATAAATCTCCCGCAAAAATATTCGCTTCATCGCCACCTGCAGCTCCACGAATTTCTACAATAACATTCTTACCATCATTAGGATCTTTAGGAATTAATAATTTTTCTAATTCTTGTTCAAGAGTTGTTTTTTCTACTTCTAAATTTTCTAATTCTTCTCTCGCAATTTCTGCCATTTCTGGATCTTTTACCATTTCTTTGGTATCTTCAATTCCAGATAGAACTTTTTTATATTTACGATAAGCAACTACTGTATCTTCTAAATCAGCTGCTTCTTTAGAAAGTTCTTTCATTTTGTTCATATCACTATATACTTCAGGATTTGTCAAACTTTCTTGGATTTCTTGATATTTTTTTTCAATCGCATCTAATCTTTCAATCATGTCAATATCTCCTTTCCTGTATTAAAAATCGTACCCATTATATCATATTTTCTTAGGGAATGCTACTAGTTTTTATAAGACCTACTTCTAGATTTTTATAAGACCTACTTCTAGATTTTTTTATTTATTTTTTAGAATTATTTGTTATACTAGTGGTAATGTCTATAATGGTCTGTTCTATATTTTCTTTAAAAGTTTCTTTTTCCCATTTGTATTTGGACTCTATTTTTAGTTCTTTAGCCATCACCAATCTCATCAATTGACTGATTGATGGGAAATTAGTCGTCATATAGATGACTTTGTTAGGATTAATATACAATATATAATTTTGTTTCTTAGTTAACTGGGTTAATTCACCTATTGGATTAAAGTTTAGATTCTTTATTATCTTTTCTTCATTTTTATATTGATAATTAACAATATGAGTATGGGCATGATCTATACTATTGGCTTTAGTTTTATTTTCAATATTGGGAGAACCATTTTCAAAAACAATTGGATATTTTTTATAGATACTCTTAAAGATATTTCTATATTTTTCTATTAAGTCTTCATATTCTTTTTGTTCTTTATTGTTTAATTCCGCCATCGAATAGATATGTCTTTTACATAGAATTAATACATATCCAACTACCAAAGATCCTACAGCAGGAATAACATAAAAGTATGTTGTTTCTTCCAATATTGTATTTTCTCTTTTTGATTTATCTAAGGTACAGAAAATACAGCTTACTTTTTATCACCTAAATTCTAAATCTAGTATACCACATTCTTTTTCAATCAAAAATAATTATGAGAAGCGAAAAGAAAATACCAATCTCATGATTGAAGAATGGTATTCTCTTTTTCTATTTATGATAAGTGATATTGATTTCTTTTTGGTAATTACGATCGTATTCTTTAATTACCTCGTTTAAGAATCTAAGACGTAAACTTGTAATGGCATTCATCGTTATAATAGGTTCCATTGTCTTACTATCTGGTGCCATCTGTCTAGCATCAATTAATTGATATTTTACTTTGTTTCCGTTACGATCAAATGTGAACTCTTTTACTAAAGATAATGGAGCTTGTCCTTTTGCTTGACGAGTAGCATTAATCTTCGCTTCTTCTTCCTTCGCCCTTTCTATTCCCATCGAACTTGGGTTAAGTAGAATCGTACTCACAGAATCTGGTCCAATTGTAAGCTGAGTTCTGGTACTTCCTTGAGAAACAAAGCTTTGAATAGGACTTAATTTATCAATATAAGTGATAGCTAAGCCTTTTTCATGGGCTGTATACGTATTTCCCATAATTCCTCTGTTGGCTTTTCCTCCTTCAGGATAAATGGATATACCTGGAGTATAAGCATCTTTTTGGCTCTCTATTGGAAATATTGTTCCATCTAGGAAACCTTCACCAAGACGAATTAAATCATCACTTGTTACTTTAATTCCTGCATGGCCACTGTAACCACCTACCGATAAAGCACTCGGATCATTGACGATACCAACACTAGCATTTGGTGTACCCGTTAAACGTTCTATTTTAGATGATGGGATAATTAGGTGGGTATCGTTTAAGACTAATTTATCGGTGATATATTCTTTTAATAAATCTTCATAGCTTTTTCCTGTCACATTTTCCATGACTTCTTTCATCAACATCATGCCCATATCGTTATAATTGTATTTTCCCGTCGCGACAACATTCATGTTGTATAGACAGTCTTTCGCTTCGCTAATCGTCTCTTTATCAGAAAGGCGACCATTCGTTTTAAATTCTGTCGTGAAAGTTAAAACATCTCCAACCGTTAAATCTCCCACTTGAGAAAAGCGTGGATCTAAATCGTTTATTTTATCTTCGTAGGAAAAATATCCTTCTTTGATTAAGTTATAGGCAATAATTTGAGTATATAACTTTGTAATGGATGCGATATCGAACAAGGCATCTTCAGACATTTGTCGCTTGGTTTCATCCATATAACCGCCATATAATTTTACATTGATATTTCCGACTTTCATTCCTACTGTATATCCAGGAACCGGATAATTGTTTCTCATATCTTCTAAAAAGTGGATATTATCTTCGATAACCGCCTCAACTAACTCTTCTGGAGTGGAGTCTTTATTTGCTTTGACAATCTCTAACATTTTCTTGGTTGCTTCGGCTAAGTATTCACGAGTCGCATAGGTTCCTTCTTTTTGAACTTGGTCTAAAAAGTTTTCAAAAATTTTATCATAATTCATAGATATCTCTCTTTTTTATTCATGGCTGTATTTTACTATAAATAGTACAGATTTTCAAATTTTTGTTTCTCTTTTTGTACAACGATAAATATCTCTTACTCAATGTCCGTACTTTTTTCTTGTAGATATTTTACTAACTCTTTTTTTCCTTCTTGATTATCAGGTAAAAATAAAATATCTGCTGGTATTTCTTGATAAACTGGAACGATTTTTTCTTCGTTCAATTCTTTTAATTTATAGCTTACATTGGTCAATACATCAACATACATTGTAGAGGATATACCTCTTTGTTTAATAATCATTGGACTTTCGTTCAGCTCAGTATAAAAAGCCTTTTGTAAGCTTCCTTCTAATAGCGTTTTTTCATCTTTTTCTTTGTTTAATCCAATGTTGTAGCCAACAACTCCACTGATTATCACGATTGCTGGGGCAAGGATTAAACGGCTAATTTTCTTCTTTGTTTTTTGTTCCATTTTTGTCCTCCTTAATGGTTATTATTATAAAGGATAAAAGAAAAAAAGCAAGATTTCTCTTACTTTTTCGTTGCTTGAGCCTGAACTGCAGTGATTGCAATGACACCTACGATGTCTTCACTTGAACATCCACGTGATAAATCGTTAATTGGCGCATTGATTCCTTGAGTAATTGGTCCATAAGCTTCGGCTTTAGCTAAGCGCTGAACTAATTTATAGCCAATATTTCCCGCATCTAGATCAGGGAAAATCAAGACATTAGCATGACCGGCCACTTCGCTATCTGGCGCTTTGGATTTTGCTACCTCTTCGACAATTGCGGCATCGAGTTGAAGCTCCCCGTCCATTTTATATTCTGGATATTTACTCTTAGCAATTTCTACTGCTTTTACCACTTTATCGACATCAGCATGTTTGGCACTACCTTTAGTAGAATGGGATAAAAAGGCCACAATTGGTTCAGCTTCGACTAATAGTTCAAAGCTTTCCGCACTAGATTTCGCAATCGCTGCCAACTTTTCAGAATCAGGATTTTGTTCCAATCCCGAATCAGCAAAAATAAAGGTTCCCTTCTCTCCATAAGGGCAATCTGGTACCACCATTAAAAAGAATGCCGATACAAGTTCACAGCCTGGTTTGGTTTTAATAATTTGAAGAGATGGTCTCAACGTATTTGCGGTCGAATGACATGCTCCAGAGACAACGCCATCTGCTTGATGATTATACACTAACATACAAGCAAAATACATATAATCTTCTGTTAATAAGCGTTTTGCTTCTTCTTTTGTCATTCCCTTATTTTTTCTTAACTCGGCTAATTGTTCAGTATATTGTTCGGTTAAATTCGATGTTTGTGGATCAATAAACTCAGCTTTACTTAAGTCCAAATGTGGACACTTTTTTTCTACTTCAGTTTTATTTCCAATTAAAATAATATCCGCTAACTCTTCTTTAAGTGCGATAGATGCTGCTTCTAGTACTCTTTCATCCATTGTTTCTGGAAGAACAATTTTCATTTTTTTCTCTTTCGCACGCATCTTTGTTCTTTCAATAAAATTCATATTCTTCACCCATAAGCATTATATCATTACTTAAAAAAGAAAACTAGAATTATTGATCTAATTCTAGTTCATCTTCATCTAATACGACTAAATCTTTTAAATCTTCATCATCAGAATTATCGATATCGTCATCACTATCCATACTGTCGAACTCTTCACGTTCTTCTTCCTCTTCTTCTTCCTCGTTGATTGCTTCTAAGTCCTCATCATCTTCTTCATCGACAATTTTGATAATCTTATCAGAAGTATGTCTACTTCTAAGATCCCATTTTCCATCATCTAAAAGGATAAAACGTTTATCGGTTGTTAGTGAGGTATAATAGTCTCCTATTTTTTGATCGAAAACAGATTCTGGTAATTCTAATAATTTAATGATCTTCTTAAATAGATTAGCTGTATTTTGTTCGCCTTTCTCTTCTAGTAACAAATTCGTAATGTCTTTATATGATAAAAGTTCTAAGTCTTCTTTTTTCATATCTTTTAAACTCATATTTTGTCCTCCTATTTATCTAAAACAAAATTATTTTCATTTTAAAATTATCATTTAAACTTATACCATTATTTCTATAGAAAAGCAACCTATTTTTTTACATTTTTTCAGGAACCATAATTCCTAATGTATCAAGCAGTAAAATATTTGTATCGTAAACAATCTTAGTTAGTGCTAACCAACTCTCTTTTAGAGCGTTATCTTCGCAAGTTAAAATATGATTTTCAGCATAGAATTTATTATAACTACTTGTCAATTTATATAAATATTCGCTGATATCATTTAAAGATTTTTCTTGGAAAGCATTTTCTAAGATAATTGGCATTCTGAGTAGAAGTTGAAAGATTTCTTTTTCTTCTTGGGTTTTTATTTTGGTAATGTGTAAGTTTTCGATATCACAGTTTGCTTTAGTAAGTAGAGATTTCATTCTAACGGTAGAATAAAGTAGATATGGACCAGTCTTTCCTTCTAAATCAGAGAATTTATTGACATCAAAGATAAAATCTTTGCTTCTAAATGGTAAGAAATCAGCGTATTTAATTGTCGCAATCGTAATTTTTTCCGCTGTTTCCTCTTTTTTGTCCTCAGCTACCATATCGATATTGATTCGTTTTTCGATTTCTTGTTTGACCATGTCTAATAAATCAGCAAGATTCATGACGCCACCGGCACGAGTTTTGAATGGTTTCCCATCTGGACCGTTCATTGTTCCAAAACCAAAGAATTCTAAGTTCGTGGTATCTTTACTAATACCAGATAGTTTGGCTGCACGAAATACTTGTTTGAAATATAGTTCTTGACGATTATCGGTCAAATACCAAATTTCATCAGGATTAAAACGTTCTTCACGAGAAATAAGGGTAGCGAGTTCTCTCGTTTGATATACTGTTCCACCATTAGTCTTTAAAACTACTAGTGGGGGCATTGGTTCTTTATCGGTTTCTTGTTTGACATCAACAACAAGCGCACCTTCACTTTCTCGAAGTAAATTTTGTTCTTTTAATAGGGAGATTACTTTTGGAATATAAGGATAGCAGTCACTTTCTCCCTCCCATAAGTCGAAATCAACGTTTAATCGTTTATAAATTCCTTTAATATCTTGTTTAGATAATTCTTTGATTTTCTCCCAAAGACGTGAGTATCCAGGATGTCCTTGTTCTATTTGCATCGTAATTGTTCTTACTTCTTCCATTACTGCCTCGTCATCTTTGGCCTTTTGAGACGCAAGAGGATAAATTTCTTGAAGATCTTCTACTTTAATTGGAAGTTCTTCCTCTTCTCCTTGAAAATCTTCCTTAAAATAACACAAATTAGGATAGCGACTCTTGATTTCATAAATAACCATACCGGACTGTCTACCAATATCGCCAAAGTGAACATCCGCAATTACTTCATGTCCTAATAATTTGGTTAAACGTTTTAATGCTTCTCCAATATCAGCACTACGTAGATGACCAACATGTAGAGTTTTCGCAATATTTGCTCCACCATAATCGATGATGATTCTCTTTTTTTCTTGTTTATCGATATTAGAAAGAATATCTTGTTTAATCGTATTCATTGCTTCGATATAAAATTCATCACTTAGACTGAGATTGATAAACCCAGCACCCGCTATATTTAATCCACAAAACCTTGAATCTTTTTCTAATTCATTTAGAATATTTTCCGCAATTACTTTGGGATTTTGATGATATTGTTTAGCCAAACTAAACGCATTATTTAATTGATATTCTCCAAATTCTTTTCTACCGCTAGGAATTAAATTTACTTTATCTAGATCGTAACCTAACGATTTCACTATTTTTAAAATATCTTGTTCTAAATCTCTAATTATACTCATTCTTTCACCTCTTCACTATCGATTAGATATTCTACTTCTTCATTAGATGAGAGTAATTGATACTTGACATGGAAGTGATTTTCACTAACGTCATATGTCTTTGTCTTAATCTCTATTTCTACTTTTTTTGCTTCTTCTTTTAACAAAATTTCAATTCGTTCATCTTCTTTAAAATATAGAACCATTCGATAATGATCACTTTCTCTAACCATCTGTTTAGCGCTTTTATCGATCACTATATGGATATTGGTAGAAGGTTCTACATAAGTTAAACGATTAAACTTTTCATCTATCTCGCCTGTTAAATTATATTCTTCGTGCTCAGATTGTGTTATCAGTGAGATACTTAAATTTACCTTTTTCATTTTATCACCCAGAAATCTAAGCATCATTATAGCATACCTCTTTTAATTTGCCTACTTTTTTCCATTATTTTATTTATTTCCCTTTTAAAAACTTTTACACTTACTAATTTTTAGACTATTGTTTTTATACATATTTTTTTTTAGAGCGATCCATATTAAAAATAGTATTGGAGGGATTTTATGAAGAAGTTAAAAAAAATCATCAAAGTTTTTGTTTTATTGATGATTATTGCCCTTTTAGCTTTTGGGGGTGTTATTCTTTATATTAAAATGTCTCCTAAATTAGAAATTAAAAATGCGAATGCTTTTTTAATGTATGATAGTCAGAATGAACTGTTTTTTCAAGGAAGTGGTTCACAAGAATGGGTGAATTTAGAAGATATTTCAGATAAATTAATTCAGGCAACAATTTATACTGAAGATAAGCATTTTTACCAACATTTTGGATTTGACTTCTTACGAATTGCGAAAGCGATGGTTGTCAATATTACCTCTGGTAGTAAAAGTCAAGGAGCGAGTACCATTTCTCAACAATATGCGCGGAATCTATTCCTTGATTTTGATAAAACCTGGGAGCGGAAGTTAAAAGAAATGTGGATTACCTTACAATTAGAAGTTCATTATGATAAAGATGAGATCTTAGAGGGGTATTTAAATACGATTAATTATGGACATGGAATGTATGGGATTCAGAATGCGTCTAAATTTTATTTTGATAAAAATGCTTCAGAATTAGACTGGGCAGAAGCCGCGATGCTTACAGGGATTCCTAAATCTCCTTCTAATTATTCACCAATTGTGAATTTTGATTTGGCTAAACAACGACAGACAAATATTCTATACAATTTATATAAAAATGAGATAATTACAGAAGAAGAATACAATCAAGCAGTTTCAGAAGAGTTAACTATCGTGGGAGAAAAAAATTCTCAAGAATTAGCCAATATCATGTATTATCAAGATGCGGTGATGAGGGAGTTGAACTCTTTAGAAGAAATTCCAGAATCTTTGTTAGAAACTGGAGGAATTAAAATCTATACTAATTTAGATATGAATGCCCAGAGCGTTTTAGAAAATAGTATCAAAAACAATTTAACTGATGAGACTGAATTACAAGTCGCTAGTGTTATGATGGATCCGAATACTGGAAAAATTATCGCTCTGGTTGGAGGAAAAGATTACAATAAAAGTCAATATAATCGAGCTTATCAATCAGCAAGACAAGTCGGTTCAACGATGAAACCTTTCTTATATTATGCTGCATTAGAAAATGGGTTTACTTCGAGCACAACGTTTACTAGTGAACAAACCACATTTACTTTTTCTAATAATCAGACGTATTCGCCACAAAACTACGGAGATCAATACGGGAATAAACCGATTTCTTTAGCTACTGCGATTTCTTACTCTGATAATATTTATGCGGTTAAAACTCATATGTTTCTAGGAGAAGATGCCTTGGTGAATATTTCTAAACGATTAGGAATAACGGCTGAATTAGAAGAAATTCCTTCTCTACCTTTAGGTACAGCTAGTATCAATATTATTGAGATGGCTGCTGCTTATTCGGCATTTGCGAACGAAGGTTATAAGGTAGAAGGATATTTAATCTCTAGAGTAGAAGATTTAAAAGGAAATGTTCTCTATGAACATAAAGAAGAAAAAGAAAATATTTTAAATAAAAGTTTAACTTATATTTTAAGTGAATTATTAACTTCTACTTACGATTCTACTTTTATCGATTATAACTATCCTACAGCGATTGGGATAGCGCCTAAAATTAAACATAAACTCGCTTTAAAAAGTGGTACTACTAATACTGATCATTGGTCAATTGGTTACAATCACAACATTGTTACTGCGGTTTGGGTTGGATATGATGATAACCGAGATATTGAAGCATCTGATTATAAATACTCCCGTAATATTTGGGTAGAGGCAACCGAAGGCTACTTACAAGATCAAGAGGATGCGTGGTATAAGCAACCAAGTAATGTGGTTGGTGTCCTGGTGAATCCTATTACGGGAAAGCCGGCAACGGATGCGGACGAAAAGAAAAAAATTATGTACTATGTCAAAGGAACAGAACCTTCTACTACCGATACCGTTTTTGATGAACTACTAGAGCAAGATGAACAAGTATTAGAACAAAATTAGATTTATGTACTATTTTTCTAATACCTTCATATAGTTTTATAGGAAGGTGATTTGATGAATCCAGATTTTTCTAATCGGGTAACCACAACTAACCCTAGTCTTATTCCCAATCAAAGTACATATCCACCATATACAGATTTTCCAGGATACCAAAATAGTATGCAACAACAACAAGCTATCAATCCACAGTATGCAGAGACAATTTTTTCTAAGAATCATGGAAAACAAGTTTCCGTTTATCTTTCTTACCCCGACTCTGTAGAATGGCGTGATCGCATTTTTAAGGGTATTATCTTAGCGGATGGTAGAGATTACTTGTTGTTAAAAGATAGTGAAGGAAAAACGATTCTATTGTGGTTAGTTTATATCAATTTTGCGACTTTTGATGAAGATATTAATTTCTAAAAGTGAATTTTCTTGTGATTTTCACTTTTTCCTTGCACAAATAATTTACTAAACGGGAAAACAATGCTAAAATGATGATATAGAATACGAGGGGATGTTATGTATTATATTATCGTCGGAATACTCATTTTAGTATTGATTATACTCTTAATCGAGGTTGTTTATTATAATAAATTTCAAATGGCTCGAATCAGAATTAGTGAAGCTGAAAATAATATTGATATTCTTCTACAAAAGAAATTAGCTTTATTAGAAAGAGCAGTCAAAATTATCGAAGATTTTGATCCTAAATATCAAGAAGATCAGATTTTATCTGGTTTGTTGAAGATCAAAAATAAGAAATTAAATAATTTTGAACTAAATAAAGAATTAGAAAAACAAATGGCGGAATATAAGGGATTACTAGATTTAGAGTCTAGGTTAAAAGAAGTTGAGGCCTTGAATACGATTAATTTTGATTTAATCGATATTGATAATGATTTGATTGCGGCAAAGAAATATTATAACGATACGATTATTTCTTATAATAAATTAGTGAAGTGTTTTCCTTCTAACTTTGTAGCGTTAATTTTTCATTATCCACGAAAAGAGTTCTATGCGGATGAAAAAGTAGAGATTTTCGAAATTTTAAAAGAAAAATAAAAAGAATAAGTACTTCTAAGTTTGGATACTTATTCTTTTTTTATGCCAATTTAGTTGGTTATTTCCCAGTTAATTGGCTTTTCCCCTTTACTAACCAAAAAATTGTTGGTTTTGGAGAAAGGGTGGCTACCAAAGAAACCGTTATAAGCAGATAGTGGTGAGGGATGGGCAGATTCGATAATACAGTGATTAGGGTTAGTAATTAGTTTCTTTTTACTTCTAGCGTAACTTCCCCAAAGAATAAAGACAACTGGCTTTTCCTTTTCATTTAGCTTTTCAATTACTGCGTCAGTAAACGTTTCCCAGCCAAAATTTTTATGAGACATGGGGTGATGAGCTTGGACAGTTAATACACTATTTAGTAGCAATACTCCTTCATTAGACCAAGCAACAAGGCTTCCATTTTGCGGAATCGAACAACCTAAATCATCCTGTAGTTCTTTAAAAATATTTTGAAGAGATGGTGGCTTTTGAATTCCGTTTTTTACTGAAAAAGATAATCCTTCTGCCTGATTTTCTCCATGATAAGGATCTTGACCTAAAATAACGACTTTAGTATCAGAAAAGCTAGTATTACGGAAAGCTTTAAAGATTTCTGCTGCTTGTGGATAAACGGTATGTTGATGATACTCTTGTTTTACTTTGACAATTAATTCTTTGAAATAGTCTTTTTCCATTTCTTCTTTTAGTACTATATCCCAATCATTACCTATCATTTTATCACCTAACTTCTAGTTTTTATTATAATATAAACTTCCTTATTTGGATAGAGATTTTTGGTAATCAAAGACAATTT
This sequence comes from uncultured Bacilli bacterium, assembly GCA_944350365.1. Lineage (GTDB taxonomy): Bacteria > Bacillota_I > Bacilli_A > RF39 > UBA660 > Alloscybalousia. Next base: position 83,612 of record CALVOU010000001.1, on the reverse strand, counting down.
CTTTACGCATTTTCATCATACAGTACATATTGATAATTGCAAGGAGGGCAACTAAGATATCGATTGTTTTCCATAGGATAGTTGGGCTTATGATACTACCGATAATTAAGAGTAATATAGTTACAATCTTTAGTATAGGGACTAATTTAGAACTATTGTTTTTGAATAAATATTTAACATTACTTTCTCCATAATAATAACCGGCAATAATGGTGGAGAAGGCAAAGAAGAAAATTGAAAGAATTAGAAAGATATTTCCAAATTGTCCTAACTCTTTAGTTAAGGCATACTGAGTGATTTCGATGCCATTAAGATTGGTAAAGAAGAGGGTTTGATAGTCAGAAAGTAAAATTAAAATAGCGGTTGATGTGCAGATGATAAACGTGGTGAAATAGATACCTAGAATCTGAAGTAAGCCAAGCCCTACTTTATCAGTTACTCCAGAAGTAGAGGAAGCTATCGACCCACTTCCTAATCCGGCTTCGGTAGAAAATATTCCTCGTTGTAATCCAATAATAAAGGTGGTTAGAATACCCGTTGACGCTGCTTTGGTGTCGAAGGCAGATGAAACGATTAATTGAAAAATATCTGGTAACTGTTCAAAATTCCGAAAAATAACAAACAGAGCCACTGAAAGATAACCAATACCCATAATCGGTACCATTTTACTCGTTATATGAACAATTCCATTTAATCCTTTAACAATAATCATGCCTGATAAAAGAGCAATGGAAAGACCAATAAGAATATGAGGAATAGGTAGATATTCACTGATAGATTTAGTGATCGTATTAGCTTGAATAGTCATAAAGCCAAAGACATAGGCAATAATAATCAGGACGGCGTAAGTTTTCGCTAGGCTTTTCTTTTTTAACCCCTTATCAATATAATAAGCTGGTCCTCCTTTATATTCATCTCCATCCTTTTCTTGGTATTTAGCGCCTAAATAACTTTCACAGTAAGCATTAATGGAAGTAAATATAGTAATGATCCACATCCAGAAAATAGAGCCCGGACCACCTATGTAGATAGCGATAGCAATTCCAGCAAGAGAACCTACGCCAATTCTAGCGGCTAAGGACATACTCAAGCTAGCTAGTGGAGAAATGGTATTTTTACTTTTTCCATTACAGGTTTTGAATAATTTTAATAGATGAAGTTGAGGAAATTTTAGACGACAAGAAAAATAAAGTCCTCCACCCAACAGACAAACGGTAGCTATACTCCATAGAATATCGGCTACTATTTCCATAGAATCACCCGTACTATTCTATGTTAAGCTTAGTTTAGATATGTAAAAGCTCTATTCATTCGGTTGTTTTTTTAGATAAAATTCCATTTCTTTGACTGCTCGGCCTGGGTCTTTTAAAAATTTCATATATACCTGATCAGATTCTTTGATGGCACGTAGTATTTTCAAATCTAAATCTGATAATTTAATCGTTCGATCTTTTTCTCTCTTTAACTCGATCTCTTGACCAATTAACCATAGGAAATCAACTTCTAAAAAGTCAGCTAGTTTGATTAACATTTCTAAAGGCGGTATTCTTTTTCCAATCTCATAGTTACAAATTTCGTTTTTACTAATATGTAAAGCTATACCTACTTCTTCTTGACTTAAATGTCTCTTCTTTCTAGTTTCTCTTAATCGCTTTTGAAAAATTAACATATTGTTACCTCTTGTTTTCATTATAGAAGAGGGATAAAACAAAGAGGACAAAATTCACTCATAGTTAACTTATATACTAAAAAAGAATACGATTTTTTAGATCGTATTCTTTATTTATGATACTTTTCATGGTTAATAATTTTATAACTACGGTAAAGTTGTTCAAGAAGCAGAAGGCGAAATAGTTGATGTGGGAAAGTTAACTTGGAGAAAGAAAGATGTTCGTTAGCTAACTTCTTTATCTCTTCGTGGATACCATGAGAACCACCAATTAAAAAAGTAATGGTACTATTTTGTGCCTGAAGACGATCAAGTTTCTGAGCAAGCACCACTGAATCTACTTGATTACCATCAATTTCTAAGGTAATTAGATAATCTTTCGGATTTATTACTTTCTCGATTCTTTCTTTTTCTTTAATTAAACAAACTTTTTCATCATCACTTTTTTCATCTGCTAATTCAATGATTTCTAACTTAGTATATTTTTCTAGTCTTTTTCGATATTCCTCACAAGAATCTTGCCAATATTTTTCTTTTAATTTTCCAATACAAATTATTTTAATCATTTTATACCTCGATTGTTTCTAATGATTCATGTTGCTTAGCGACGATGATTGGTTTATCTATATGATTTTCTTCTAGAACTTCTTTCGTTGTTTGAAAGGCTAGTTCTTCTGTATTATTATTTTCACTGATATGCGCTAAAATAATGTACTTAGTTTTTTCTCCAACAATTTCTTGAAGATACTTAGCGGCTGTATGATTAGACAAATGGCCTTTATCACTTAATACTCGCTGTTTTAGGATAAAAGGATAAGGACCATTCATCAACATTTTCTCATCATGGTTACTTTCCATAATATATAAGTCTTTGTTTTTCATGCGGTTTAAATAACGGCGGTTAATATAACCAGTATCTGTGACATATACGATACTTGCTTCTTCGTTAGACAAAATGTAACCGACAGAATCTACATCGTGAGAAGTATGCATAATTTCTACTTCGATATCATTTAAGAAAAAATGTTCTTCTAAGTATCGACATACTGTAACTGGAATTTTTTCTTGTAGTTCCGTCATCATTTTTTCGCTCACATAAACAGGGAGATTGGTTTTTCTTATGAGTCCTTGTAATCCTTTGATATGATCAGAATGCGTATGAGTAATCAGTATCGCATCTAAGTCTTTTGGTGTTCGATCTAGGTTTGACAATTCGGAAGCTAAATGCTGATAAGTGATTCCAATATCGATTAGAATTTTGCTTTTCTTTGTTTCGATGTAAGTACAATTTCCTTTAGAACCACTTGCTAATACTTTTACTTTCATGATTAGAAAATATTAAATGGACTAATCGGTACGCCACCACGATATGGCATTCCACGGTATATCGCAAAGTGTAAATGTACACCGGTTGCGAAACCACTATCTCCTGCAGTTCCGATTTGATCGCCGGCCATGACAACATCTCCTGCTTCACGAATACGAGAATTCATATGCGCATACATTGTATAATAACCATTACTATGAGCGATAACAATATAGTTTCCGTTTGTTCTTGTATATCCAGATTGAACAACAAGTCCGTTATTAGTGGCTTTGATTGGAGAACCACGACCAATACCACTGATATCGATTCCTTCGTGAAGTTTTCCCCATCGATAACCAAAGCTACTAGAGATTGTATAAGGCACAGTCGTTGGCCATACCCAACTACCAACACCTACTGGCACTTCTTGATTGGTAATTGAAGTTGAGCTATTTACCCGTTGTTTTGTTCCACGGACAATGATTTTATTGACAGAAGGTACTAATACTTCTTCTGATACCGGAACAACGCTAGTAATTTCTCCGTTTACTAATTTTTGCTTTTCAGTAACCAAACTCAATCCTTCTGAACCTTCCTGTTTTACTCTTTCATATCCAGTATATTGATTAGGATCATCTTCATACACTGTTTGAATTTCTACTGTCTTCTTAGAGACTACGTGAGTTTCTTCTACTGTATCGAATTGGGGTTGAATCACACCCAATACTACTTCTTTACCTGGATATAATAAATCAGAAGTCGTATTATACTCAGTATTAGCAATTAGAAATTCTTCTGGAGATAACTTGTTGTTGAAGGCAATATCTTCAATGGTATCTCCTTCTTGAACGGTATAAGTCGCTTGATCTTCTATTGTTCCAAAAAGAAGATATTTACTTAATTCATCTTCTGTTAAATAAATTTTTTCTTCAGTAGGAATTCTTCCTTTATGAATACTGATGTTATTTTGGATATATAGATCCTCGATAATCGTACCAGTTTCTTGAATTTCTTCTTGGGTATCATTTAAAAAGTCCTGGTAACTATCTTCATCGATAAAAGAAGTAATTGTTTTTTCTACTGAATTCGTAAAAATTTCTTTATCTAAGACATATAAAACAATGTCTGGAGTGGTTACTGTTTCTCCACCCTCTGTCTCTTTTTCAATTCCATCAATTACGATCTTATAGCCATCTATGGTAAAGGCTTCGCTTCCTTTTTTCTCTTGAATCTTCTCGTAAATTTCTTCGATTGAAGAAATATTTTCATCATAAGTAATCTCTTGTACGATATCTAAATCATTAGGAACATAAACTTTGTCTACTTGATATTTATCTTTTATAACACTCTGTTTTTCATCGATAAAGCTTTCTAATTCTTCTCTTGATTCAATTAATCCCAAAGATTCTCCACCAAGGTAGATATGATATAACTGTCTTGGTTCATTACTACTAGTCATTCCTAGTATTTTGGCATAGGTCGTTGTCGGATTGGAACCTAAATAGACGACAACTCCAGTGATGATTAAGGCTATTATTGTCAGAATGGTTGTCTTTTTATCCATTTTCTTCACCTCTACTATCTTTAATAAAATTTAAAAAGGTACTGGTACTTTTTCTAAATAATAAATCTATTTTTCCCGTTGGACCATTACGATGTTTACCGATGATTAATTCGCTTAAGCTAGGATCAGGTGCTTCACTACTATCTTTTATCGTTTGATAATAGTCATCACGATATAACAAAGCGACAATATCAGCATCTTGTTCGATGGAACCAGACTCTCTCAAATCGCTCATTTTAGGTCGCTTATCCTCTCTATTTTCTACACCACGGGATAGCTGAGCTAGCGCAATGACTGGGATATTTAGTTCCATAGCCATTTTCTTCAAACTTCTAGAAATATCGGTAATTTCTGCCTGACGATTGTTTCCATAGTTTCCGCCCATCGTTAGAAGCTGTAAGTGATCGATAATGACTAGATCTAGACCATCTTCACTTGTCGCTAGACGACGACACTTTGTTTTTAGTTCTCCGACAGTAACTCCAGCATCATCAGAGATATAAAGTTTGGCACCAGCTAGCTGACTTTTTGCTTCAGTAATTCGCTTCCAATCATTATTTAATAAATTACCATTCGTTAGTTTTTGTCCTTCTATTTGTCCTAAAGAGGAGATAATACGACTGGCTAACTGTTCTGCACCCATTTCTAATGAAAAAATAGCAACGCTTTTATCGGTATTGATAGCAACATTAGTGGCTAGATTTAGGGCAAAAGCCGTTTTTCCCATCGCAGGACGAGCAGCTAGAATAATTAATTGGTTTTCTTGAAGACCTGAGGTTAATTTATCTAGTTCATACCATCCTGTTGGGATACCAGTTATTTCTCCTTTAGATTGAGCTAACTTCTCTAAATTTGATTGCACATCATTTAGTACTTCTTGAATTTTTCTAAATTCACTACTACGTCTGTTTTTAATGATACCAACAATTTTACGCTCTACTTGATCTAATACTTCTGTCACTTCGCCTTCATGTTCGTAAGCAAGAGTAGCTATTTCTGTCGAAGTATCAATAACATCTCTAAGCATCGCGTTATCTTCGACAATTTTAATATAGTAATCAATATTCGCTGCGGTTGGCACGGTATCAATAATCTCTGTTAAATATTCAACGCCACCAACTTCATTTAATTTACTCGTTTGATTTAATTCTGCGGTTACTGTCGTTAAATCAATAGGCACTTTTTTATCATATAAGTCGGCAAGAACAGAAAAAATAATACCATTTTTTTCACTATAAAAACTTCTTTTGGTTAGTTTCTCTGTTGCTTTTTCTATTGCTAACTTCGATAAAAACATTGCTCCTAAAACAGACTGTTCCGCAACCAGATCATTAGGTATAGTTTTAGTTGCCATATTCTTCACCTCCGGGTGTTATTTGACTAATTGTACTTTTATTGTGGCAACAACTTCTTTAAAGAGATTGATCTTTACTTGATGATATCCTAAAGTAGTTAAATTACTGATTAGTTCAATCTGTCTTTTTTCGATTTTGTACCCTTTTTTATGTAATTCGTCTTTGATTTGTTTAGGACTTACACTGCCGAAGACTTTATCTTGTTCTCCAGTTTTAACTTTAAATAATAAGGTTAATTTTTCCAATTCTTCTTTTTGTTTTAGCGCTTCTTGACGTTTAGTGTCTTGTTCTTGTTGGTGTTTTTGTTTTTCTTCTTCGTAGACTTCTAAGTTTTTTTCTGTCATTTGGATAGCATAACCATTTTTGATTAAATAGTTTTTTGCATACCCATCTTTTACTTCTTTGATATCGCCTTTTTTGGCTTGCTTTTTTAAATCTTTAACAAATATAACTTTCATAGATTATCTCCCCCTACTTATTTAAGATGGCTAATAATTTGTCTTTTACAGTTTGAAGTGAATCTTCTTCTATTTGGGTTGCGGCATCGTGATCATCACCACCACCACCTAGTTTTTCCATCACTTTTCCCACATTCAATCTTCCTTCACTACGAGCACTTATTCCTATTTTATTGTCTTGATTCCATCCGATTACAAAACTTGCTTCAATATCGTTAAATTGAATGAGTGTTGATGCGATTTTAGCAAGTTCCTCACGCTTATATTTAATTTTCTCTACTCCGGTTGCGACTGCATATTTTTCTTTAACTATTTCAATATTAGTAATTACTTTTTGTCTAGCAATATACTCTTTGATATTTTGTTTTAAATAATATTGAACTTTTTTCGGATCGGCACCAAAAGAAGCTAAATAATAGGCCGTAAAGTATGTTTTTGCTTGCGTTTTTAGAACAAAATTATTCGTATCTAATACGATTCCAGATAAAATAATTGTCGCTATTTCTGGTGGAACTTTTATTCGGTAATGACTAAGTATTTGCGTGATCATCTCGCAGGTCGAGGATGATTCTTTATCGACGATCAATAAGCCACGATTAATCGTATATTCATTCGTTTGATGGTGGTCAATTACAATAATATCTTCAAAATCATCTAATATTTTAGGATTAGATAATAAATTAATCTTATTCGTATCGACAATGATTAACAAATTTTTCTTGGTTTTCTTTTCTTCAATATCTTGACTAGAGATAAATATTTCTTTAGGTTGTTCACTAATTATTTTTTCAACACCTAATTCATGGACTTGATCATCGATAACAATATAAGATTCTTTTCGATATTTTTGGATAATATAATGTAGGCCTAAAGCACTTCCAATGGCATCTAAGTCTAAATTCTGATGACCAACGATAAAAATCGTCTGATGGGTCTTAATCTTTCTTTTTATTTCTCTGGCATAGTTTAATATATTCATCCTGCCTCCTTAGAAAACCCCAATTTTATTATACTACAATTTTTAACCTGTTGTCTATTTTAGTGAAAAAGACTATCAACGAAGTAGTTGGTAGCCTTTTTTATTTTGTATATGGTAATAGGGCAATTGCACGTGCACGTTTAATTTGTTCTGCGATGTATCTTTGATGTTTAGCACAATTTCCTGTAATTCTTCTTGGTAAGATTTTACCACGATCATTAATATATCTTTTTAAAGTATCTACATCTTTATAGTCAACATTTTTACCTGTACACATGTAACATACTTTTTTCTTTTTTCTATAAAATTCTGCCATACTTTCCCTCCTTCTTTAGAATGGTAATTCATCATCACTAATTTCAATACTAGAACCAAAATCCGCAAAAGGATCTGAAGAAACATCTGTCGTATTCGCTGATGGAGTTACGGCAGGAGATGCAAAATCGTATGGAGATGGATTATTATTAGTAGATGACATAGGTGCTTGAGCAGTTGATGAAGATGATCTACTATCTAAAAATTGAACGTTATCAGCAACAACTTCTGTTACATAACGTTTACTGCCATCTTGAGCATCATAACTTCTTGTTTGGATTCTTCCATCGATTGCTACTTGACTTCCCTTGGTTAAGTATTGTTTTACGTTTTCTGCTTGCTTACGCCATACAACAATGTTAATAAAGTCTGCTTCGCGTTCCCCATTTTGATTCGTAAAATTTCTATTTACAGCAATCGTAAAGGAAGCAGCTGCAGTATTCGTACTTGTATAACGTAATTCTGGATCTTTAGTTAATCTTCCGATTAAAAAAACTTTATTCATTTTATACCTCTCTTAGTCTTCTACTCTAACGATTAAATGACGAATAATATTTTCGTTGATTAGAGCCAAACGATCAAATTCTTTTGTTGCGCTTGCATTCTCTGTTTCGATCACAAATAAGAAGTAATAACCTGTCTTATATTTTTTTATTTCATAAGCTAGCTCTCTTTGTCCCATTTCTTTTACTTCTAATACTTTAGCTCCGTTTGTTTCTAAAGTTTCTTTCATGGAATTAGCTACTTTCTTGATGTTTTCTTCCTCTAAATCAGGCTTTACAATAAACATAATCTCATATTTTTTCATTTCGTTACACCTCCTTCTGGACTTAAGGCCAATCAATTGGCAAGGAGTATTAAATACTCGGTAGTAATATACCAAAAAAAAGCACTTTTGTAAATGCTTTTTTTGATTTAGACTAAATTTTATTTCGATTAATCTTTACTATTACCAAAGAGATTTAATAAATCAAGGAAGATATTAATGAAATCTAAGTATAATTCAAAGGCACCGATTACCGCCAAATTATCTTGATTTATCCAACCTTCTAATCGTTTAATCTTTTGAATATCGTAAGCGATAAAGCCTAGGAAGATTAAGACACTAATTCCTGATAGAATCATATCAAAAGTGCTATTTTGTAAGAAAATATTAATAATTGTACATATGATTACACCGAGTAGTGCCATCAATAATATGGTACTGATTTTGGTTAAATCTACTTTAGTTGTTTTGCCGATAATCGCAAAAATTAAGAATAGGATTGCGGTAACTAAGAAGATTAACATAATCGATTCTATTTTGTAAACGATAAAAATAGAGGAAAATGTTAGACCAGTAAAGAATGTATATAATAGATAACAAATCTTTGCGGTTGTGGGGCTCATTTTATGAATTCTAGCCGATAGGAAAATCGCTAAACCAAGCTCGATAATCAATAAAATCCAATAGCCACTTTTGTTAAAAATAACTTCGAGTGCATCAACATTAGTCGAGGTATAAATACCGGTTAAGAATGTTACTAATAATCCTATAAACATCCACATGAATACTTTAGGAAATATGTTATTATTCAATTTAAAACCTTCTTTCTTATTTTTATTTTATGTTTTTTTTATCATATTATTTATTACTATAACTATGAATGGTATCTGTTAATACAGTAAAATTAAATTCGTTATTAGGATTTGAACTTTGATTAATTAGTTCTGCTGTTATATTAAATTCAATATCTTGAGTATGACAAGTTACTAGATATTTTTTAGAATTACAACTATCCTCTGTACAAGTTTGTTGTTCAATGTGATCACAGACGACTTCAATATAAATCGTCTTATCCTTTAAATATTCTGTAGTTGCGCTAAGTATTTCTTGATCACTTAACTCTTCGCTAGGAGATTCATGGTCACCAAGAATTGTTTGAACGAGGGTGTATACTCCAAGCCCAAGAAGAAGGAGAAGAAAAATATAAATGAATGGGCTATTTTCAGTTTTCCTTCTACTATACATGGATTCATAACTGTACTTTTTTCTATCTTCATTAATTAGTTTTAAAGCATCATCATCAATTTTACTCATCATTATTCCTATACATTGAATCTAAAATGACAAATATCGCCATCTTGCATTAAATAATCTTTACCTTCTAGTCTAGCTTTTCCGGCTTCTTTTACTTTCTGTTCACTTCCAAGTTCAATTAAATCGGTATAAGAAATTACCTCAGCACGAATGAATCCTTTTTCAAAATCAGTATGGATAATTCCGGCACATTCTTTAGCGTTCATTCCTTTTCTAAATGTCCAAGCTCTCACTTCGTCTTTACCGACGGTAAAATAAGTGGCGAGTCCTAATAGATCATAAGTTGCCTTTATTAATTGATCCAAACCACTCATCGGAATTCCTAAAGCTTGAAGCATTTCCTTTTTATCGGATTCATCTAGTTGACTTAACTCTTCTTCTATTTTAGCACAAACTTTAATGACTTTGGAATTTTCACGACTAGCATACTCCTCTACTTTTTTTACGTATGGATTATCTACTTCGGTTAATTCTTCTTCATCGATGTTTGCTAAATAGATAATTGGTTTCATCGTTAAGAAATTATAGGATTTTAGTGCTTTCTTTTCTTCAGTAGTAAAGTCAACCATTCGTAATGGATGATTTTCTTCTAAGGCTTTTTTGGCTTTTTCTAAAGCTTCTAGTTCTATCAAGTCTTCTTTTACTTTAGAAGTTCTCGCTTTCTTTCCCATTTTTTCTATACGATTGCCAATACTTTCTAGATCCGCTAGAATTAATTCTAAACTGATAATTTCAATATCTCGAATCGGATCAATTGTTCCTTCGACATGAATGATATCTTTATTTTCAAAGCATCTGACGACTTCAACAATTGCATCAGTTTCACGAATATGAGATAGAAATTTGTTCCCTAAACCTTCTCCTTGACTTGCTCCCTTTACTAAACCAGCTATGTCCGTAAATTCAAAAGCGGTTGGGATCTTTTGTTTTGGCTCATACATTTCATTTAATTTGTCTAACCTTTCATCAGGTACAGTAACTACACCGACATTAGGATCGATGGTTGCAAATGGATAATTTGCTGCTAAAATACTATTTTTAGTAATTGCATTGAATAAAGTACTCTTTCCAACGTTGGGAAGACCTACTATTCCTGCTGTTAAACCCATAAACATTACCTCATTTCCAGTATTAGTATAACATAACTTGGAATAAAAAGAAAACAACTTTAACAGAGGTTAAGTTGTTTATAAAGTTGGATAGACATCCGGACCAATTGGAAGACCAGATATATACCATAATAAGATAATAGCAAGCCATGCCAAACTGATGATTAAGCAAAAAGGTGTTACTAATTTTAAAGCATGAGATATGGTAATTGGTTTCTTTTTATTTGGATTATACATATTTAGATAACCAACGAAAATAACAAAGTAAGCAAGTAACGGGGTAATACCTTTTGTCATTGAATCAGCGGCACGCAACATAAATTGAGCGAACTCTGGAGTAATATTAGCTTGCATCAATTTTGGAACGACAACCGGAGCTAATATTGTCCATTTAGCAATTGGTGTTGTCGTAAAAAGATTCACGATGGCTATTACAAGAACGACTAATATAATTAATGGTATTCCTGTAAAGTTTAAACTGTTGATGATATTGGCTCCCCAGGCAGTAATTACCGTTCCAATATTCGTTTCTTTAAATACGGCAATGAACTGAGAAGCAAAGAAAATTAAGATGACTAAGCTACCAATATCGGCAATATATTTTCCAGAATCAGTAATTAATTGTTTGTCGTTTTTTATTGTTTTAGCGCCAATTCCATAGGCAATTCCAACAACCAAGAAATATAAAGCAATTAAGAAAGTAAAGCCATCTTGGAAATAGGAATTACTACCAAATACTTGACCTAGATAGGTTGTTTCTTCCATATCTAGTAACATTCCTGAAAAAGGTAAATTTGGTAGAAGTGAATAAACGAAGAAAATTAGAAAGAAAATAGTGGCAAAAAAAGCATTATTTAACCCTTTCTTTTCACGTGACTCTTCTTCTAACTTACGTTGTTCTGCTTCTTCGACATCTTCTATCACTTCTAATTCTACAGTTACTTCGTTTGGATCTTTATATTTTCCTAGTTTAGGAATGACTAATTTTTCGATAATAATCGTTCCCACAACCGATAAGATTACTGAGGATAATATGATGATGATTAAATTTGAACTCAAAGCAACATGATAATTAGGATCAATCATTCTAGCTGCGGCTTCAGTAATCGGATTGAGATTTACTTCCATCGATCCAACAAACAAAGTAACACCATACCCAAAAGCTACACCACAGAAAGCTGTGATAATTCCTGCTAAAGGGTTTCGTTTATTTTTTAAGAAAATAATTGCTGATAATGGAATTAAAATAACGTAACCAATTTCATTAATTAAACTAGAAATAATAGAGATAAAAATCAATATAAAAGTGATTTTTTTGTTATCTATTTTTACTAATACACGTTTGATAAATGTATCTAAGAATCCAGTTGCTTGGGCAACAGATAAACCAATTAGAGAAATCAACAAAGTACTTAAAGTCGTAAAACTAATAAAGTTTCTTGCAGCATTACTAATTACATATTTTAATCCATCATAATTAAATAAATTATTTACTGTTACTAAAGTATTTTCAAGTTCGTAAGTCGTTAAATTTAAATTACTATAGGTGGCTTGTATTTCTAAAACAGAAAATATCCCACTTAATACAATGACAGCTACTGTCAATAAAATGAAAGTCGTAACTGGGTGAAAATGGTATCGTTTCAGTTTTAATTTTTTCTTATTTTTCATCATTTACACTCCTCGTTAGCAAGCACTTTTTTTAATTTTTTATTGAATTCTACTCTAGGCAACATAATTGTTCTCCCACAATTACAACACTTAATCTTGATATCAGCACCTAGTCTTATAATTTCCCATTCGTTACTGCCACAGGGATGTTGTTTTTTCATTACTACTTTACTATTCAAACCATATTGTTTATTTTCCATGATGCACCTCGATTTGATTATATGGAATATTAATATTATTCTTTTTGAAGCAGAGAATAATTTCTTTTCTTATCTGACGGGCTATTCCATATTGTTCCATACTTACTGTTGGGACCGTTAAACGATAAACCAGGGCAGAATCAGAGAATTTTTCTATTCCTAGTACTTCTACTTCACCTTTTAATTTCGGTAATTTTTTCGTTAAATCGCTAGCTAGTTCATTTAAAACTCGTTCCACTTTATCTAAGTCTTCATTATAGTTTACGCTAATATCGACAATCGCAAGAGAACTAGAAATACTATAATTGATTACTTCAGTGATATTGCGGTTAGCAAGAATTTTTACCTCACCTTCCCAACTTCTAATTCTAGTGGTTTTTAATCCTAAGAAAACAACTTCACCCTTAAATCCATTAATAGAGATAGTATCCCCCATCGCATATTGATTTTCTAGGATAATTCCCATTCCAGCGATGATATCTTTTGCTAAGTCTTGAAGAGCTAAACTAGCAACTACACCGGCAATTCCTAATCCAGCTAAAATAGAAGTTACATTTACTCCATAAACAGTTAATATGGCTAAAACTAAGAATAAAATAATTACATATTTGATAATATTATTCATTAATACTCGAAAAGTTTCCATTTTCTTATAATTATAGCTATTTTTATTTAAACTTTTTTGTTTACTCTTAATAATGGTTCCAATTACCCTTTTACAAATACCATTTAAAAGAATAGCAAAGCAAATATAGATGATTGGTAAATAAACTTCTGGTATCATTATTTTCTCTAACATTTCTTCACTTCCTCATCAGATGTCATTTTCTTGTTCGATGCCTATTATTTCTAATAGACGGTTTAGATCATTACGATTGACGAAAGAAATTTCTAGTTTATTATGATTAATTTTTACTTTAGTTCCTAATTTTTCAGATAAGTTTTCTTCTATATTTCGATATTCTAGGGAATTGGGTGCTTTCTTAGTCTTATGTTTTTTTTCAGCAGTTGGTTCAAAAGCTAAATTTTCTACTTGACGAACACTTAAATTTTCCATCACAACTTTTTGAGCAAGATCTTTGATTTTATTCGGATTTTCTAATTTACTTAGTGCTCGAGCATGGCCCATTGTCAATTTATTTTCCATGATTAAATCTTTGACTTCTTCTGGTAAAGTCAAAAGACCTAACATATTGGTAATATGACTCCGGCTTTTCCCAATTCTTTCAGCTAATGCTTCTTGCGTTAAAGATAACTCTTCTATCAATTTTTTATAAGCAAGGGCTTCTTCTAAGGCATTTAAATTTTCCCGTTGAAGATTTTCTAAAAGCGCAATCTCCATCATTTCCTGATCACTGAAGTCACGAAGAATAGCTGGTATGGTTTCTCTTCCGGCTAAAATAGATGCTTTTACTCTTCTTTCTCCAGCGATAATCTCGTAACCTTTGATGCTTTTTTTGGCAATAATTGGTTGAAAAACCCCATATTCTTTAATAGAATTAGCCAATTCTTGAAGTGCCTTTTCGTCAAAATTTTTCCGTGGCTGATAAGGATTACTACGTAACTCAGATAAATTTAATTCTACAATTTCTTCTTTTGGAGTTGACGTAATAATTTTTTCTTCTATCGTTTCATAGTTCATTGGTTCATTATTAAATAATTCTTCTAAGCCTCTTCCTAGAGCTTTTCTTCTACTTTGTGCTTGTGTTTGCGTTTCCATTTCTTTCAATCACTTCCTTTGCTAAATTTAAATAAGCAATCGATCCACGATGTTTGGAATCATAGGCGATGATCGGTGTGCCATGTGATGGAGCTTCCGCGATTCTAACGAGTCTTGGGATAATTGTATTATATACCCGTTCTTTGAAAAATCTTCTAATATCTTCTACCACTTCTAGACAAAGAATTGCTCGTGAATCAAGCATGGTCAGCAGAACGCCCTCAATATCTAGATTAGGATTTAAATTTTTTTGCGCTAACATAATTGTATTAAGAAGTTGAGTAATTCCCTCGAGGGCGAAGAATTCACATTGAACAGGAATGATTACAGAATTAGATGCTGTTAATGCGTTGGTTGTAATTAACCCTAAAGAAGGTGGACAGTCAATGATGATGTAGTCAAAAGAATCTCTAATCGGATCCAACGCTTTCTTTAATTGAATGTTTTTGGAGAAATTTTGATCTGTCTTGCTCTTTTCCATAAGTTCAATATCGATACCTGCTAAATTAATTGTTGCTGGCAAAAGATAAAGATTTTTATATTTTGTTTTAATAATTGCCTCTATTACATTACATTTCTCTGTTATTACATCGTGAACACTTTTACTGATATCTCCTTTATTAATTCCGACACCTGTTGTCGCATTTCCTTGGGGATCTAAATCAATTAATAATACTCTTTTTCCTAAGTAAGCTAAAGATGCAGAAAGATTGATACTCGTTGTCGTTTTTCCTACTCCACCTTTTTGATTTACTAATGATATTATCTTTCCCATGCTCTTACCACCTTTTTTGTTTTTATACTATTCTATTTTAACAGAAAACGTTAAATTAGGAAACCTCTTGTTAAAAAAAAGTAGAACTCTCTACTTTTAAATATCTTTATTGATTTTTACTACTACTTGGTAAGTATTTTCGAAATCTAATTCTTCGACTTTAATAACAAAGCCCCTATTTTCGAGATTAGTTACCGTTCTTCTTAACTCTTTTACGGCATCTTTCAATGAGTATAATTCTTCATCATCTAATAATTCTTCGACTGGATCATTGTATTTTACCTCGGGTTCTCCCTCTTCAGTATTAGCTAGAGTTGATGAAACTTGCTCTGGAGTTAACTGAGTAAAATCTTCTTCATCGTCATCTGATAGAGTAAGAATATTTCTAACAACTGGTTTAGGAGTGCTAACTACAGTTGAATTTGGTGAAGATACTTCTACTTTAGAACTTGTTTGATTAGATGAAGCAAGTAAATCTATCGGAGGTCGTGAAATATTAGGATTAGTACTTGTCATTGGATTAGAAGGAGTAACTGGACTTGGAATCTCAATTGGTTCTGGAGTAGTGGAAATGGAAGTTCCTCCTTGATCAGTACTTTCTAAATTACCCTCGCTTGAAGTTGGTTCTTCAATGCCTTTTAATTTTCTAATTTCATTATCTAATTCTCTAACCGTCATTCTTTTTTCAATGATAGCATGAAGCATATTTATTTGATCTTCTCTTGAATCTAGATTCAATAAACTCCTAGCATGTCTTTCTGATATTTGATCATGAAGTAGTGCTTCTTGAACTTCATCAGGTAAAGATAATAAACGCATCTTATTGGCAATTGCCGCTTGGGATTTTCCCATAGTACGTCCGAGCTCTTCTTGTGTCATCGAATCAAGTTCTAGTATTTTTTGATACGTTCTAGCTTCTTCGATCGGTGTTAAATCCTTTCTTTGTAAGTTTTCGAGTAGTGCCACCTTTGAAGTCTCTTTATCATCTAAATTTCTAATAATTGCCGGAATTTTAGTTAGACCAGCCATCGCAGATGCTTTATATCTTCTTTCTCCGGCAATAATTTCGTATTTATCTCCTATTTTTCTAACGATAATTGGCTGTATTACTCCATGTGCTCTAATAGAGTCAGCTAATTCTCGCAAAGCTTGTTCATTAAATACTTCACGTGGTTGAAAACGGTTAGGGATAATGTCATCCAAATATAAATCCACTACTTCTCTATCCATAAATTAACCCTCTTTTCATTCTTGTATTATTCTTCATCATATTCATTATACCATATTTTTTTAACTAAACAAGAATAAAGGCAAATTTTCCTTTGACTACTAGGTAATTTAATCATTAAATTTTAGTGGATTACTTAATGTTTTCTGTTTTGATTTTAAATCTAATGATTGATCTTGTACATAGAATAGTTGATTTTTAAGTGCCAACTCAGCTTTCATTAACTCTTGTCCTAAATAGAAAGCATGATCGATGTTACTTATATAAAGAGTACATTTATTTCTTAATTCTGTAGCACTCGTGCCTGTAAATCTGCGGAGTTCTTGTCCTGTTATACTATAGAAAGTAACTTGAATTAGGTTGTTTTCTATCGTTACCGTAAAATATCCTCTTTCGTCTTCGTCACAAAAGGATACCTCTTTCTCATTGAATTTTTTTTCTAAATCATCAAAATTTCTCCCATAAACATGAGCACTTCCGGCAATGGTATTTACGTATCCTTTTTGATAGCCAAGACGTTGGCATAATTCTTCTTGAATTTTTAAAATGCCATAGATATTTCTCGGCCAACCATTATAGACATCGTTTGCTCGAATATAAGTAAGAAGATGGAGATATTCTCCTTCAATAATCGCTTGATATAAGTCAAGGCAGGGAACTTCGTCTTCCTCGATGTCGATAGTAGGAACCCAAAGAGTAGCAACCGCCCTTCTAGAAAATGGCTTATCTTTTAAGGTATCTACCATATATTGAAATTGGTCTTTCCCATTTTGATCTCGATAACGACTTCCATATGTATACTTTACTCCGTCTGGTCTTTCTTTAGAAAGAATATTTTTCTCATATTCTTCTAATTCTTCCCGAGTGATATCAATTACTCCGGCCATACTGGGGTTAGCTAAATCCTCGTTTCTAACAATAATCGATAAGTTGATTAATTCTAATTGATTCTCATCATAATCAGATGGTTTTAAATAGCCATAAGTATGGATTAATTTTAACGCTCGATTCCATGCTTCATAAGCGGTATTGGCTCTTACCGTAAAGCCTACCTTTTCACTTGGAATCTGATGCTGGAGTTCTAATGGATTTTCTTTTATTTCGGTAATTTTACACCAATCTTTTTCTGGAATATCAATTTGTTTAAGTTGTTGCTCTAGATCTTGCCTTTTTACTACTCTAATATGATCTTTAAAATATTTCGTAAATTGCGTTAAATTTTCTTCAGTGAATTGAAATTTTGATTCAAATGTTAATTCGTTAGTGGTTAAGAATTCTAAAAGAGCAGTTATTCCTTCCGCCATTTCATTTTGTAAAGAAGAATCTTCTAAAACGATTAATTCTGTAATCTGGGGATTTAAAAATAAATTGGCAATAATATAATTGATTCCGTTTTTTGTATATAAGTTCCCACAAGTTACTATTTTGCGCTTTACTTCTTCACTTAAACTATCCAAAATCATATCGGTAGATTTCCAACCGGTTATGATTCCAACGCCATAACAAACATCTTCATTGTATTTTACGACATTTTTATAATACTTTAACATTTTATTTCTTTTACTCCCCTATTTTATTTTTTTTCTAGGATACATCTTATCTGTTTTCTTTTCCTTTTTTATTTTTATCAATGTACGATGGCTTTCTTCTATTGGTAAATTGAACTCATAAATATCTTCAATTTTTCCACCTAATGTACCAATCATCGCTCTTGCTTCAGCTAATTCTTCGTCGATATTTCCCTTCATTGCAATAAAATAGCCATTTTCTTTGACAAGAGGAAGACATAATTCAGATAATACTTTTAAGTTAGCCACTGCTCTTGCGGTAACAATCTGATATTTTTCCCTGTTTACTCGTGCATAATCTTCAGCTCTCGTATGAATTGCTCTAATATTAGATAGTTTTAGTTCGTTAATTATTTCATTCAAGTAATTCACTCTCTTTTGAAGAGAATCAATTAGAGTGATATTAAGATTAGGAAATGCGATTTTTAAGACAATCCCAGGAAATCCAGCTCCACTTCCTATATCACATAATGTATCAACGGTTTCTAATTTTACTTCTTTATATATGGTTAAACTGTCATAAAAATGCTTGAGATATACTTCTTCTTGGTTAGTTATTCTCGTTAAATTCATCTTTTCATTCCATGATAATAGTAATTGATAAAATAATGCTAACTGATCCAGTTGATCATGAGTCAAAGAAATTCCTAGCTTTTTTACTTCTTCTTTAAATACTTCTATATTCATAACTTATGTTCCTTTTTTAAATAGATCATTAAAATTGAGATATCGGCCGGATTTACCCCACTGATTCGTGATGCTTGAGCAATTGTTGAAGGACGAACAGCTGATAATTTTTGTAAGGCTTCGCTAGCTAAGTTATGTACTTGTTGATAATCGATATCTTCTGGTATTTTTAACTTCTCTAAATCTAACATTTTTTCTGCTTCACGATTGGCCTTTTTTATATATCCCTCATATTTTATTTGTATTTCTACCTGCTCTTCTACTTCTTTCGAATAGGATTCTGGAAGATACTTTTGGAGTTTATCGAGGGTAATTTCTGTTCTTTTTAGTAAATCATATAAAGTAATTCCGTCAGATAATGGCGCAGAATTTAAAGCGATAAGCTCGCGATTTACTTCTTCAGTTGGTGTTAATTTGATTTGTTGAAGCGTTGATTTTAGTTGTTGGATAGCTTCTTTTTTAGCCACAAACTTTTTATATTTTTCATCGGTAATTAAACCAACTTCTCTTCCATAATCACGAAGTCTTAAATCAGCATTATCATGACGTAGAAGTAATCGATATTCGGCACGAGACGTTAACATACGGTATGGTTCTTTTGTCCCTTTGGTTACTAAATCATCGATTAGAACGCCAATATAAGCTTCATTTCTTTTTAGAATTAAAGGTTCCCTTCCTTCTAGTTTTAAGGAAGCATTAATTCCTGCCATTAAACCTTGGCCTGCCGCTTCTTCATAACCACTTGTTCCATTAATCTGACCGGCAGTATATAAATTATCAATTAACTTAGTTTCTAGAGATTGCTTCAATTGAAGAGGGTCAATCGCATCATATTCAATAGCATAAGCATATTTTAATATTTTCGCATGTTCCATGCCTGGTAAGCTATGTACCATTTGTTCTTGGATATCTTCAGGCATACTTGTCGAAAAACCTTGAATATAAATATCGTCGTAGTAAATACTTTCTGGTTCTAAGAATAATTGATGGCGTTCTTTATCTTTAAAACGAACAATTTTATCTTCGATAGACGGACAGTATCTTGGACCAATTCCTTCTACATATCCCCCATACATACTAGATTTTTCTAAGTTATCTAAAATAATTTTATGGGTTTCTGGGGTTGTATAAATCAAATGACAAGGAATTTGGTCATCTACTTTGTATAATGGCTCATTATCAAAAGAAAAGGTATAACCAATATTGTCGCCTGGTTCTAGGCTAGCCTTTGAATAATCAATTGTACTTTTCTCGATTCTAGGAGGTGTTCCTGTTTTTAACCGTTGAATTGTAAAACCTATTTTTTTTAAATTATCACTTAAATGCTGAGATGGTTTTTCCCCATGAGGACCACTTGTCGTTTTTGACGAGCCTCTTAGAACCGTTGCTTTTAGATAGGTACCGGTTGTTAAAATAACTGCTTGGGAGGCAATCTTTTCACCATTTGAAAGAATTACCCCTCTTATTTTTTCTTCTTCAACCATTAAATCTTCTACCATAGCCTCTAAGATTGTTAAATTTTCTTGATTTTCTAGAGTAGCTAACATTACTTTAGGATATGTTATTTTATCTGCTTGGGCTCTTAAAGCTCTAACAGCTGGGCCTTTTTTCGTATTTAACATTTTAACTTGTAAGCAAGAATGATCAATTGTATTGGCCATTTCGCCACCTAAAGCATCAATTTCTCTTACAATAATTCCTTTAGCTGGTCCTCCAATTGATGGATTACAAGGCATGTCCGCTATATTTTTTTTATTTCCGGTGATTAGCAAGGTTTCATGACCAAGACGTGCCGAAGCCAAGGCTGCTTCACATCCAGCATGTCCACCACCAACGACAATAATTTCGTAGTTCACCAAAATCACTTCCTTTTTACCGTTTCATATTATACTATATTTTTATTATAGAAAGAAGAAAATTATTTCCCGGGAAATAATTTCTGCGTTTAAATAAGAAAAAATGTTATATGAAATCAATTTTTGCTATGAATATTTCTATTTTCCTAAGCAAAATTGACTAAATAACTGATCAATTAATTCTTCGGTATACGTCTCTCCGATAATTTCGCCTAATTTTTCCCATGCGCGTTTGATATCGATTTCGATCATATCAACGGGTACTTCTTGTTGAACCCCGACTGTAACTTCTTCTAAAATCGAAAGTGCTTCTTTGGTAAGAGAAATTTGTCGAATATTACTTAAATAAGAATCATCTTGACTTTGGAGTTGTTCAAGATGAAAAAGTTCGCTAATCTTTTCTTTTAATGGTTCAACTCCATTTTCATCAAGTGTATTCGTATGAATGATTTCTGAATAGGGAATTTCTTCCTCTTCGATTCTTTTTTCTAAATCACTTTTATTCAATACTACAATTGTCTTCTTGTTTTGACAAACAGATAATATTTTCCTATCTTCAGCACTTAATTTTTCATTTTGATTAAGCACTAATATCACTAAATCAGCTTCTTCGATTAATCGTAAGCTTTTATCTACGCCAATTTTTTCTACTAAATCTTCGGTTTCATGAATACCCGCTGTATCGATTAAATTTAAGGCTACCCCTTTAATCGTAATTTGTCCTTCTACAGTATCTCTAGTAGTTCCTTCAATTGCGGTAACTATAGCTTTATCTTCATCTAATAGTCGATTTAGAATACTACTTTTTCCGACATTAGGTTTTCCAATAATTACTGTTTTTATTCCGCTAGTTAAAATTCTGCCATTCTCCGATTCTTCAATGATATGGTGTAACTTAGTTTTGATTGATTGGATAGCTGGAGCTACTTTATCATTCGTCATCTCAACTGCATCTTCATATTCAGGATAATCAATGTTCACTTCAATAGAAGCTAACAGTTCTAATATTTCCTGCCTTAAAGAGCGAATTAAATGGCTAATATGTCCAGTTAGACCTTTAATTGCTACTTTTCGACTCGCTTCCGTTTTGGATGAGATTAAATCCATAATGGATTCTGCTTCAGTTAAATCAATTCTTCCATTTAGAAAGGCACGTTTAGTAAATTCTCCCGCTTCTGCCAATCTTGCCCCGTTTCTTAATATTAACTCTAGTACTTTATTAGTAGAAGCTATCCCACCGTGACAGTTAATTTCGACAATATCTTCACGAGTAAACGTTTTGGGTGCCTTCATTACGCTAACTAATACTTCATCGATCACTTCGGTTTGATCAACGATTTTTCCATAGTGAATAGTATGACTAGGTACATTAGTCAAATCTTTTCCGGTAAACACTTTATTGACTATCGAAAAAGCGTCTGATCCACTTACTCTAATAATCGATATTGCCCCTACTCCTTGAGCGGTGGAAATAGCAGCTATCGTATCATTCATATTCTACTCCTCTTTTCTTTCGTTTCTTGTGTATCTATTATATCACAGAAATTTTACCCCTTATTTCCTAATTAAAATTCCTAATTTTGAGATAGAAATTATTTCCCAGGTAATAATTTGGGCTATTAAAAACTAATTTATGATTTTTGCATACATTTTTTCAAATGAAAAAACTAGTCTAAACTAGTTTAGTCTTCTTTAGGTTTGATGACAACATAACGATTAGGTTCTTCCCCTTCACTTTCTGTTCTCACCCTATTATCTTCCGCTAAGGTAGTATGAATAATTCTTCGTTCATAAGAGTTCATTGGATCTAATTTGGCTTCGATTTTGGACGAAGCTACCTCTTTGGCTATTCTTTTTGCTAAACGAATTAGGCGTTCTTCATGTTGTTTTTTATATTCCCCAATATCAATCGTAAAATGGAATGGACGATTGAGTAGGTTTTGAATCATTTGTTTAGTAATTGTGGTTATTGCGTCTAACGTTCTACCATTTTTTCCTATTAGAATCGAATTATGATCGGAGTAAATCGTAAATAATACTGTATCCTCTCTTTTTTTTACTTCGAGATTAGCACTTAATCCTATATTCTCGATTAATTGTTTTAAGAAATTTTTTACATATGTGATTAAATCATCACGACAAATGACTTCTATTTCTACTTTTTTTCCAAAAAGCCCCGTTTTTGTTTCTAGTTCTCGAATATAAAGATTATTTTCTGTTTCCTGAAGAGACAACTTAGCTTGATTAATAGCCTCTTCCTTGGTTTTTCCAGTATATTTACTTTTTACGATCATTTCTAGCATACTTCTTTACTCCTTTTTACAATTAAATTCTGCGCTATAGTAAAGGCATTTGTCGTAATCCAGTAGACACATAGGGCTGCTGGCATAAAGAATGCCATTACGACGATCATACCTGTCATAATATTAGTCATATTTTTCATTGGATCATCTTGTGTTTGAGCGGTTGTTTTATTTAAGTTAAAGGAGAAATAAGTAGTTACTCCTACAAGAATAATTAAGATTATATAAGCAATATTCCCATTCGTAAACAATCCAACTGATGGTGTTGTTCCTAATTGTAGAGTTAAGAAAGTCTCTTCAAATAAAGCTGGCACACGATTTATTGCTTCTAAGAAGGCGATGAACAATGGAAGTTGAATAAAAGAATATAGGCATCCAGAAATTGGATTAATATTATATTTTTTATAGATCATTGTCATCTCTTGACTCTTTCTCATCAGAGAGTCCTGATCTGTTTTATCTTTATATTTTTTTTCTAAACGATCAAGATCCGGTTTCGCTTTTTTGATTAGTTCTGATTGCATAGCTGTTTTTTTCGTAACAGGATATAGAATCAATCTCAAAGCTAAGCTAGTTAAAATCAAAGCAAGTCCCGCACTTTTTACAAACTTCATAATGAACAGGATAATAAATGCTAGTGGTTTTACAAATAATGATGTCCATAAACCCTCGTATCCCCCACTCGTCACACTAAATTCTGTACATTTTGGTAATGCTGCAAGATCTACACCGTTCTCTTCATAAGCTTTTATTGTTTCTTCATTACTTGGTTTACATAATATGTTTGCCGTTAAACTTTGACCAGTTTCAGGATTCTTTACTACTTTTTTATCTTCTGTTTTCAAAGTAGTTGTACATCCTGTAAACAAAAGAACAGCTACAAGTAAGATGATTAATTTATTTTTATATTTCATAGACACTCCTTATCTGGGTTCTTTATTTACTTTTTCAAATAATTGCAAGAAACTATCTTCTAATTCTTGAAAATCTAAGTTATGACAGTTCTTTCTTAATATTATAATATAATCTCGATGATTTTGGTATAGTTTTTTATATTTATCAATAATACTTCTTAATCTTCTCTTCCATTTATTCCTGGTTACTGCGTTACCGATCTTTTTTCCCACCGAGATGCCAAAGCGGTTATTTTCAACAGAATTTTCTATATAATATATGATTAAGTGACGATTTTTCTGACAGTTCCCCTGCTCGATTATTTTTTGAAAATCTCTATTTTCTTTTACAACTTCGTATTTTTTCATTTTTAACCCTACTCACTATATAAGAATAAGAACAAAAAACCACTGTAAGCAGTGGCATTTACTTTGATAATCTTTTACGACCTTTCGCTCTACGATTATTTAAAACTTTAGATTTCACACGAGCAAAAAATCCATGTTTCTTTTTCATTTTTCTATTATTAGGTTGATAAGTTCTCTTCATAATTCCACCTCCAGACATAAAATCTACATTAGTATAATAAAATTAACCTAGTTTGTCAACCGATATCTAAAATTAATTTGTTTTTCCATTTTTCCACAGTTTCCACAGGGTGTTGATAACTTTTTCCACTATGTGAATTGTGTTTTTTCTAAATTGTGGATAAATCGCGATTCCTTTTTTATTTTCTAAGAAAATATTGTGGATAAATCTGTGAATTACTTGTGGATTAGCTGTGGATTTAAATTTTTTTAAAATTGGTAGTTTATTTTTCCACAGTTTTACGTTACAATATTTCTTGCAATTTGTTAGAAGTAGGAGGAGTAGTATGAATGTTAAAATGATTTGGTCAAACTTTTTAAATAGTATTCAAAACGAAATGACTCCTCTTTCTTATAATACTTGGTTTAAAGATACTGAGCTATATGAATATAAAGATGGAGTAGCTAAAATCATTGTGCCGATGGGGATGTTTAAAAGGCATCTAGCAACTAAATACTACGACTTGATTGTAAATACATTGAGTGAAATTATTGGAGATAATGTAGATATTCAGTTTTATCTAAAAGAAGAACTAGAAGAAGGAAAACCTCCAGAACAAAAACCAATAGAAAATAGGGAAGTAACTCTTGGAGAGAAGCCAGAAAGACGACACCAGTCTAATTTAAATCCTAATTATACATTCGACAATTTTATTGTGGGAAATAGTAATAAGTTCGCACAAGCAGCGGCAATGGATGTCGCAGAGAATCCTGGGAATATATATAATCCTTTATTTATCTACGGAAATAGTGGGTTAGGGAAAACCCATCTGATGCATGCTATTGGCAATTATATCGAGCAACATTCTAATAAAAAAGTATTATATGTACCAAGTGATCAATTTATTAATGATTTTTTAGGGATTAATAAGAAAGATGAATTTGGGCAAAACTTCGATTATGTCAGTTATTTTAAAGATAAATATAGAAATATTGATGTACTAATTATCGATGATATTCAGTTTTTTCAGGGAGCTACGCAAACACAAAATGAATTTTTCCACACTTTTACTACCTTATATAATGAAAATAAACAGATTATTATTTCCTCAGATCGATCTCCGGATGATTTAAAATTATTAGAAGATAGACTTAGAACTAGGTTTTGTTGGGGCTTAACAGCAGATATTTATCCACCAGACTTTGAACTTAGGGTAGCAATAATAAAAAAGAAAATCATTGGGGACTCTATCGATAAGAATATTCCAGATGATGTAATAGACTATATAGCTTCTAATGTGGGTAGTGACGTTAGACATCTAGAGGGGTCTATTACCAGACTACTTGCTTATTCTACGATTATGGGAGGAGCTGACATTACCTTAGATCTAGCAATAGAGGTATTAAAAGACTATGTAAATAAAGGATATAGTGAGAAAAATAATATCAATCGGATTCAAAGAATTGTTGCAGAACACTTCCAGATATCGGTCGACGACATGAAAAGTAAAAAGAGAAGTGCAAATCTAGCATTTCCACGACAAGTTGCGATGTATCTCTGTAGAAAACTCACCAACGAATCTTTTCCTAAGATTGGTATAGAATTTGGTGGAAAAGATCATTCCACAGTAATGCATTCTGTCGAAAAAGTAGAGAAGGAGATGCAAACTAACCAAGAGCTTGCGAATATTATCGAAAAATTGAAGAAAGAAATCGTATAACTGTTGAAAACTATTTTTTATCAACATGATTATCCACAGGTGGAAAAATAAAAAAAACATGATATAATATAGAAAAAAACAAGTTATCCACAATTTCCACAGTAATAATAATAATAATTATATAAGAAAGAAGGAATATACATGAAATTAAAAATCAAAAAAGAACTATTATTAGATGGACTAAGTAAAGTGTCTAAAGCGATATCCACAAAGAATTTGGTTCCTGTTTTAGCAGGAATAAAATTTGAGTTAGAAGACAAAGGATTAACATTAACAGCTAGTGATAATGATATTACTATTCAAGTATTTCTAGAGAAAAACGATGATATGTTAATTGAATCTACAGGAAGTATTATTATTCAAGGTAAATATATATTGGATATTGTTAGAAAATTACCTGATGAATATATTAATATAGAAGTATTGGATGAATTAAAGATTATTATTTATACTGAAAATAGCGAATTTAATTTAAATGGTATTAGTAAAAATGAATATCCTAATATAAACTTAGAAAAGAGTAAGAATCCAATTCTTATTTCTTCTAGAGTATTTGCTAGTATAATTAATCAAACATCATTCGCTTCTAGTAATGATGAATCTAGACCAATTTTAACAGGTATTAACTTTAAAATTATTGGAAATTTACTAGAATGTAATTCCACGGATTCTTACCGATTAGCGAGAAAAGTAATCCCGTTAAATGAAGTAGTTGAAGAAAACTACAATATTGTAATTCCTAGTAAAAATCTATTAGAATTCATTAAAATTATGGATGATAGTGATGATAATATTGAATTACATGTATTTAGTAACAAAGTTTTGATTCAATATCAGAATTTATTATTTCAGTCTCGTTTAATTAGTGGTACTTATCCTAATACAGCTAATTTACTACCTGATGAATTCTTATTATCTATAAAAACTAAGATAAACGAATTATATAATGTTATCGATCGTGCTAGTATTTTGACTAGTGATAAAGAAAAAAATATTGTTACATTCGAAATTGATGGAAATAAGCTTTTGGTTAAAAGTAGTAGTGCTGAGATTGGTAGAGTAGAAGAGAAAATGCTTATTGAGAAAAATAATGAAGAAAATTTGAAAATTTCTTTTGTGGCAAAATATATGATGGATGCTTTAAAATCATTTGAGGATGAGGAAGTAGAAATTTCTTTTGTAGGAGAAATTAAACCAATTATTTTAAAATCTCAAAAAGATGAAGGATTAGTACAATTAGTATTACCAATTCGTACTTATTAAAAAGAAAATTAGTTTTTTTAACTATTTTCTTTTTTTTCGACTTTTTTCGCCCATCAAAGCTGTTAGAGTAGGGGACATTCGTCTATTTATGGACAAGTATAGGGGGAATATTATATGAATAAATATGAGGTAAATAATGAAACAATGGCAGTTATTGGGATAGAGCCAAATAAAACGAAAATTATGGAGTATCAAACAGATAGTATTCTAGAAGAAAATGCCTATGAAGTGATGGATTATAGTTGTTGTTATTTTGGAAGTAGTTATCAAGGACGAGCAGAAGGAAGCAAAAAGATGTTAGGTTTTAATTATAAGTTACCCATTATTGTTGAAGAAACAAGAGGGATTATCTTTTTTCCAACTACATCGCCTAGTTCATATGATTGTATTTGGCTTTCGTTACATTCTATTGATCGAATACTTGGGGATTCTAAGGGAACAAAAGTTATTTTTAAAAATGGCAAAGAACTTGTTATTCCTGTTTCTAAACTTTCGTTAGAAAATCAGATTTTAAGAGCGAGTCGTCTACAGTGTCTATTAGACTCCAGAAAAGTGGAAAAAAGTTAAGGCTTTTTCCTTTTTTTTGTAGTTTTAGCCGATTACTCGTGGTATAATATATGTGCAAGTATGGGAGTACTAGTTTTGAAAAAAGGTGATTATCGATGATTTTAGGGTGTAATTTATGTATTTATCTAAAATTGAACTAACTAATTATCGTAATTATTCTAAACTTAGAGTAAAACTAGATCCTAATATTAATATTTTCATAGGAAATAACGCCCAAGGAAAGACAAATATTTTAGAGAGTATATATGTACTTGCTTTAACTAAATCACATCGCTATGGGGTGGAAAACAACTTAATCAGAAAGGAAATGCTTGCTTGTAGAATTAAGGGAACAATCAAAGAAGAAAAAAAAATAAAAGACTTGCAATTTGTTTTAACAAATAAATCAGAAAAAAAAGTAATGGTTAATGATAAAGAGGTTAAAAAAATCTCTGATTATATCTTTAATATGAAAGTAATCATGTTTTGTCCAGATGATTTAGAGATGATTAAAGGATCTCCTGCTTTTCGCAGAAACTTTATGAATATTGAGATTAGTCAATTGTTCCAATTTTATGCTCAATATCTAAATGAGTATAATAAAATCTTAAAAAACAGAAACGAATATTTGAAGTTATTAAATATGAATCAATATACTGATTTGCGGTATTTAGAGATTTTAAACGATAAATTGGTAGAAAAAGCTGTTTTTGTTTATACTTGTAGGAAACGATATATGGACTTTATTGGTGCTATTATTGGAGATATTTATGAAAAAATATCTGGTTTATCTGGTTTAACTGTTCGGTATGAAAACAATGTTGATTTGGTTAGTTATGATGAAGACGAGATAAGAACAAAATTTATGGAAAAACTGACAAAGAATCAAAAACGCGAAATGTTGCAAGGAACGACGCTATATGGGCCACATCGTGATGATTTTACTTTTTTTCTAGTGGATGACGATCTTAAAGTTTATGGTTCAGAGGGTCAAAAACGTTTAGCGATTATTGCCTTTAAATTAGCAGAGGTTCAAGTTTTTTATCAACTTTTGAATACCACGCCAATATTATTACTTGATGATATTTTTAGTGAGTTAGATGTGAAAAAAAGAAACCGTTTGATTGCTTGTTTACCAAGTGATATTCAGATTATTATTACGACTACTGATTTAAAGAATATTAATCGTAAATTGGTAGAAAAAGCTAAAGTATTTGTCGTTGATCAAGGGAAAATTACAGAGAAAGTAGGGGATAATAATGGAAATGGAAGAAAAGGTAGAAGGAACATATGATTCCTCTTCGATTCAAGTACTTGAAGGTCTAGAAGCGGTTAGAAAAAGACCTGGTATGTATATTGGTACGACTAGTTCTAGAGGGTTACATCATTTAGTTTGGGAAATCGTGGATAACTCTATCGATGAGGCACTAGCTGGATATTGTGATGATATTGAAGTAATTGTTGGAAAAGAAAATACAATTACAGTTAGAGACGATGGAAGAGGAGTTCCTGTTGGAATACATCCTAAGACTGGTAAGTCTACAGTAGAAACGATTTATACTGTACTTCATGCCGGTGGAAAATTCGGTGGTGGCGGTTATAAAGTTTCTGGTGGCTTACATGGTGTTGGTGCGAGCGTTGTTAATGCTTTATCTGAATGGATGGAAGTAAGAGTTTATAAAGAAGGAAACGTTTATTTTCAACGCTTTGTAAATGGCGGGCATCCTGAGGCGGATCTTGCGGTAATTGATCAGTGTTCAGATGATCGTACTGGTACGACTGTTACATTTAAACCAGATCCAGAGATTTTTACAGAGACTACGGTTTTTGACTACGAAACGTTAAAGAATAGATTAAGAGAATTAGCCTTTTTAAATAAAGGACTTCGAATTATTTTAATCGATGAGCGTGAAGATGAACGTCGTGATGAGTTTTTATATGAAGGCGGTATTCGTGAATATGTGCATATGTTAAATGAAAATAAGTCGCCTATTCATAATACAATTGTCGATGTTAGTGGTAAAGATAAGGATATTTCTTTGGAAGTTGCTTTTCAGTATAACGAAAGTTATAATTCCAGTATTTATTCTTTTGTTAATAATATCAATACTCCTGAAGGTGGTACTCATGAGGAAGGAGTCAGAAGAGCTCTTACTCGTGTATTAAATAAGTATGCTACTAGCACGGGATTGTTGAAATCTAATGATGAACCGTTGACTGGTGACGATGTTCGTGAAGGTTTGACGATGATTATTTCTTGTAAGCATCCTGATCCTCAATTTGAAGGGCAGACTAAAACGAAATTAGGAAACGCGGAAGTTAGAGGAATTGCGGATAAGATTTTCTCTGAAACGTTAGAACGCTTTTTATTAGAGAATCCTGATGAAGCGAAGATTATTATCGATAAGTCGATGACAGCTGCTCGTGCTCGAGTAGCAGCTAAAAAGGCTCGTGAACTAACAAGAAGAAAAGGCGATTTGGATATTACTAATTTTTATGGAAAGCTATCTGATTGTAAGAGTAAAGATGCTACTGTTAGTGAAATTTTTCTTGTCGAGGGAGATTCAGCTGGTGGTTCTGCAATTAAGGGTAGAGATAGTATGACACAAGCTGTATTACCACTTCGTGGAAAGATTTTAAATGTAGAGAAGGCTAGATTAGATAGAGCTTTGTCTAATGAAGAAATTAGAACAATTATTACCGCTTTTGGTACTGGAATAGGGGAAGAGTTTGATATTTCCAAATTACGGTATCACAAGATTATTATTATGACAGATGCCGATGTTGATGGAAGTCATATTCGAGTATTACTTTTAACGTTATTTTATCGCTTTTTTAGGCCAATTGTTGATGCTGGGCATGTTTATGCTGCACAACCTCCTCTTTATCGAATTACACACGGTAAAACGAGAAAATATGTGCTAGATGATGCCGAGCGTGATGAGTATCTTGCTAGTTTAGGACCTAATGTTAAGTATGAAATTGCCAGAATGAAAGGTCTTGGCGAGATGGATGCGGAAGAGTTAAATGAGACAACAATGGATATTAATAAACGTGTTTTACGTAAGATTACGGTGGAAGATGCTGTTCAAGCTGATGAAGTATTCTCTAAATTGATGGGAGAAGAAGTAGAACCTCGTAGAAACTTCATTGAAACTAATGCAACTTACGTTCAGAATTTGGATATTTAGGAGGTTTATTAAATGGATAGATTAGAACACAATAATATTGTAAAAGAAGTACAAGATTCCTTTTTGGATTATTCGATGAGTGTTATAACTGCTCGTGCTATTCCTGATCTTCGTGATGGATTAAAACCTGTTCATCGTCGAATTTTATATTCTATGTATGAGTCTGGTTATACTCCTGATAAGCCTCATAAAAAAAGTGCGAAAACTGTCGGTGAGGTTATGGGTAATTATCACCCTCATGGAGATTCTTCTATTTATGAAGCAATGGTAAGAATGGCTCAAGATTTTTCTTATCGCTACATGTTGATAGATGGTCATGGTAACTTTGGAAATATTGAAGGTTATGGCGCAGCTGCCATGCGATATACGGAATCTAGACTTTCGAAGATTTCTTTGGAATTACTTAGAAATATTAATAAAAATACTGTTGATTTTATTCCAAACTTCGATGAATCTACAAAGGAGCCAGTTGTTTTACCTTCTAGATTCCCGAATATTTTAGTAAATGGTACTACAGGTATTGCCGTTGGTATGGCTACAAACATCCCACCTCATAATTTGGGTGAAGTTATTGATGGTTGTGTGGCTTATATTGATAACCCGGATATTGAGTTAAATGAGTTAATGCAGTATGTAAAAGGACCTGATTTTCCTACTGGTGCTACTATTTTAGGAAATAGTGGTATTAGAAAAGCTTATGAAACAGGTAGGGGGTCTATTACTATACGTAGTAAGGCTCATATTGAGGAAAAGAATGGTAAACAATATATTATTATTGAAGAAGTACCTTATGGAATTAATACTTTGGATTTAAAAAACAAGGTTGCTGAGCTTGTTCATAACAAGACAATTGAAGGAATTTCAGACTACCATTCTGATTTAAAAGATGGAATTAAGATTACGATTACGTTGAAGAAAGATGCTAATGCTCAGGTTGTTTTGAATAAATTATATAAGCATACAAGTCTTCAGGTTAGTTACGGTATTATTTTCCTTATGCTTGATCAAGGTGTTCCTAAAACATTAGGATTAAAGGATATTATCGCAAAATATATTGATTTCCAACGTGAAGTAATTATTCGTAGAACTCGTTTTGATTTGGAGAATGCTGAAAAACGTGTTCATATTTTAGAGGGATTAAAGATAGCTCTTGATAATATTGATGAAATTATTCAATTAATCAAAGCAGCTAATTCTGATGACGAGGCTCGATCTGGTTTAATGTCGAAATTTGGCTTATCTGAGGTTCAAGCTAATGCGATTCTAGAGATGAAGTTAAGAAGATTAACTGGATTAGAGCGCGAGAAAATAGAAAATGAATTAGCCGATTTATTGAAGTTAATAGGGGAGCTAAGGTTAATTTTGAGTAGTGATGAAAAGATTTTGGAAGTTATTAAAAATGAATTATTAGAAATTAAAGATAAATATGGTGATGAACGTAGAACAACAATTGATATGACAGCTATTGAATATATCGAAGATGAGTCTTTAATTCCAGTAGAACAGACTTTGATCACACTAACGAATAAAGGGTACATTAAACGTATGCCTGTTGATGCTTATCGTACACAAAATCGTGGTGGTGTAGGTATAAAAGGTATGACGACTAACGAAGAGGATTTTGTGGAGAAAATGCTTAATATGAGTACTCATGATTATATTTTATTCTTTACGAATAAGGGTAAGGTATATCGGATGAAAGGGTATGAAATTCCTGAATACAGTCGTCAGAGTAAGGGACTACCTATCATTAATTTACTTCCTCTTGAGAAAGAAGAATATATAAGTTCTGTTGTTACTCTAGAAGCTAGCGAACATTCGTTCAATTATTTGTTATTTATTACTAAGAATGGATTAGTAAAACGGACGAATTTATCTGAATTTGATAATATTAGATCAAGTGGTAAGTTGGCTATAACGTTAAAAGAAGATGACGAATTAATTTCTGTTCGTAAAACGACAGGTGAGAATGAAGTATTGATAGGCGCATCGAACGGACGTATGGTTAGATTTAGTGAAAAAGAAATTCGTGTAATGGGAAGAACTGCTTCTGGTGTTAAAGGAATGGAATTAGATGGTGCGATAACCGTTGGTGGCGAAGTTGTGGATAACTCTCAGAAAATTTTAGTTGTTACTGTTAATGGTTATGGTAAGAAAACTGAAGTTGATGAGTATCGATTAACTCACCGTGGTAGTAAGGGAGTTATGGCGCTACATATTACAGAAAAGAATGGAAGTATGGTTTCATTGAAAGCTGTTACAGATGCTGATGATTTAATTATTATTACTGATAATGGTATAATCATGAGAATGCCAATGGATCAGATTTCTACACTTAAACGAGCTACGCAAGGGGTGAGATTAATCCATTTGAAGGATGATCAACGTGTTGCTACTGTATCTGTAATTGATAGTACTTCAGAAACGGATGAAGCAGAAGAGGAAACAGTGGAATAGAATTCGCATGTTTCACGTGAAACATAGATCTTTTAAGGTCTATGTTTTTTTGTGCCATATTGATTCCACCGCTTTGTGGATAAAATAAATTAGCATTGTGTATTTAGTATAGTAATTACTTATCGATTTTATAGGAATCTAAAATTATGAATAAAGATTTATTTCTTAAATATATATTTTATACACAATGTTTCACGTGAAACATTGTTAATTATTCTTTATATAGAATATAGATTATGATTATTATTGTTAGAAGTTTTGGATTTTTAATTATTAATGCTCGTTCTATTATTTTATTTATAGAATTTTCTTATTTATTTTAAATTGAAATTATCCGTTATAATTTATTTGAGTTGGTCTATATTGGATATGGTGATGAATTATTATTAAAATTTTTTGTACTTATAGTAGTTAGGAAATTATTTCCCGGGAAATAATTTATGCACAATGTTTCACGTGAAACATTAGATAGTGAAAGTTCTAATAGAAGATTAAATTATAATCTTGAAAGCTTTATCAGTAGGATTTAGCTTTTGCATAGAAGATAAGATCATATTAAGAAAATATTTTTATTGTAGGAAATTTCAAATAAAAATTTATATTGTGTTTGTTGTAAATAAATATTTTTTCTTAAAACGGTAATATGTTTTTTAGTTATGCTCAGATAAGGAAGTTATTATTAGTAAAAATAAAATGCTTTAAAATTATTTCCCGGGAAATAAATATACACAATGTTTCACGTGAAACATTGATCTATTAGTTTTCTCTTTTTCTATTGAATTTTCTAAAATTTCTTTGTGAAAGGGAGTACATTGAGATGTAGTTATTGTTTATTTGGCAGGTAATTATTATTTTTTTTGCGAAAAACTATTATAATGTTATTTAAGGAATATAATCGTTACTATGTTCTAAGATGTAATTCTTGCCATTTTGTTGAAACGAATAAAAAATTATTTCCCGGGAAATAATTTATACACAATGTTTCACGTGAAACATTCATCAAATAGTTTTATTTATTTGTAAAATTCTTAACGAGAGTGTCATTTAAACGATTTATAGATGTATGTTTTATAGGATTATGATTTTTTTTAAGAAATATCATATTATTAGCCTATATTTGCTGCTTTTTTTGAAATGTTTTTTCCTCAATGTTTCACGTGGAACATTGAATTGTTAACTTTATATTATATGTGTAAGTTTATTTATTGTACCCGTTAATAATTTTATACGGTGGATAATTCCTTTGATATTGATTGATTAAGTAGTTGTCGATGCTTTTTTATAAAAATGTTTGGTTGTATGTGTGCCAAAGTCATGTATTTAGTTTTAAATTAATTTAACGCATGAGGATTTTATATTGTTGTTTGTTAAATTAGTCGAAAAATTATTTCCTGGGAAATAAAATATGCACAATGTTTCACGTGAAACATTGATTTTTTAGTTCTCTCTTTCTCTATTGAATTTTCTGAAGTTTCTCTGTGAAAGGGAGTACATTAAGACATAGTTATTGTTTATTTAGCGGGTAATTATTATTTTTTTTTGGGAAAAGCCATTGTATTGTTATTTAAAGAATATAATCGATACTAAGATCTAAGATATTTTTTTTTGATATATATTAATTCTTGCCATTTTGTCGAAATGAATAAAAAATTATTTCCCGGGAAATAATTTATACACAATGTTTCACGTGAAACATTGTCGGCTAATTAACTTTTAGTTGTAATTTTATGTAGAGTGACAAATATATTATTATTTTTAACATTTAAAAGTAGTGTTTTAGCATAAAATTTCTGTTCGATGTTTCACGTGAAACATTAAATTTAATTGTGGATAAAAAAATAATAGAAAATTTTGCATTTTTGTTGAAATTGTGGATAAAATATATTAGAATATTGATGTGCAATAAATATGGGTGGAACCAGGTCAGGATCGGAAGATAGCAGCCTTAACATTTCATATTTATGTGCACTTTTTTTTGGGAGAATATATATGAATGATATAGAATTTATGGGTTTAGCTTTAGAAGAAGCCAAAATAGCTTATCAAAATGGTGAAGTTCCGGTAGGAGCGGTTTTAGTTAAGAATAATCAAGTGATCGCTTCTTCACATAATCAGAAAGATTCAAAAAATTGTGCAATTTTTCATGCTGAGATAGGTTGTATTATGGAAGCTTCTGAAAAATTAGAAAATTGGCGGTTAATTGATTGTATTTTGTATGTAACTATGATGCCATGTCCAATGTGTGCTAGTGCTATTGCCCAATCTAGAATAGCAAAAGTCGTTTATGGAACAGTTGCTAATACAAATGATGTTGAATTAGTTGAAAAAATATTTTCGACGCGGTCGTATGGAAATACAGTTGAACTTATTGGTGGTATTCTAGAGGAAGAAACTTCGAATTTAGTAAAAGATTTTTTTCGTGAAAAACGTTCTTAATTACATCTTTCTAACTTATTTTATGGTATAATTAAAGTGGTTATAGGAGGTGAGTTATGTCGTATCAAGCATTATATAGAAAATATAGACCTTCTAAATTAGAA
The DNA here is from genome assembly GCA_944350365.1 of uncultured Bacilli bacterium. Classification (GTDB taxonomy): domain Bacteria; phylum Bacillota_I; class Bacilli_A; order RF39; family UBA660; genus Alloscybalousia. Next base: position 47,630 of record CALVOU010000001.1, on the reverse strand, counting down.
GATGTTGTTGGACAAAGTTCAGTTGTAAAAATTGTCCGTAATGCCATTCAGTATAATAAAATTAATCATGCTTATCTTTTCTCCGGTCCACGTGGTACTGGGAAGACGACGATGGCAAAAATTTTTGCCAAGGATGTTAATTGTTTAAACCCAGTAAATGGGGAAGCATGTGGTACTTGTAAGAATTGTCTTTCCATTATTAATAATGAGTGTTCAGATATCATTGAAATTGATGCTGCTTCTAATAATGGGGTAGATGAGATCCGTGAGATAAAAAATAAGATAAATTTGGTTCCTTCGGAGTTAAAGTATAAAGTCTATATTATAGATGAGGTGCATATGTTATCGATTGGGGCTTTTAATGCGTTGTTAAAAACGTTAGAAGAACCTCCTGAGCATATTATTTTCATTCTTGCTACTACTGATTTGCATAAAGTTCCTACTACAGTAATTTCTAGATGTCAATGTTTTGAATTTCAGAGATTGACAGAGAAAGAGATTAGTTCAAGACTTCGATATATTGCTGATCAGGAAAATGTGCAAGTTGACGATGAGGTTTTAAAGCGGATTGCGGAACTTGTTGATGGTGGTATGAGAGATGCTATTGGAATGTTAGATAAAGCAATTTCTTATTCTTCAGATTCTAAAGTTTCCTTGACTGATTTTGAAATGTTAAATGGAATCGTTTCTAAAAGTGAGAAGAAAAAGTTTATATCTATGATTTTCGAACAAAACATTTCTGAGATTATTTCATTTATTGATACTATATACGATGCGGGTAAAGATTTAGTTATCTTTAATCAAGATTTACTTACTTTATGTAGAGACTTAGTTGTCGACTATTATTCATCAAAAGAAATAGAATTTGATATTGACTTTTTACTTGATTTTGCAGAATCATTGAATGAAACATTAAATGAAGTAAAACAATCTAGTAATATGAAGACGATTTTTGAGATGAAAATTCTTTCTTTTATCTATCATCATGGTTCTCGTTCTGCTTCTATTTCAGAAGTCGTTAAGAATGAAGGTAAAAAAATAGTTGATGAAAGAAAAGAAGTTAGAGCTATAATGTCTAGTGATAAAGATTCTAACGAATTACTTGATCGTTCTATTAAACAAAAGAAAGCGATTGAATTAGATAAGGTTGAGCAAGAGCCTGTTCATAGTTTTACTACTCAAGAACATAAAGTGGACAATATTGATAGAGTAAGTAACGATATTACAGAGTACCTTAAAATTAATACGATTATTATTAATAATTGTTTTGCGGGAGCTAGTAAACGTGAACTTCTTGACCTCAAGAATAATTGGAGTAAACTAAATGATTATGCTTTAGATAATCATTATGGTGCAGTTGCCTGTTATATTTTTGATGGTACAGTAAGAGCGGCTAGTTCAGATTCTATTATTATTACTTTTGATTATGAATCAATGGTTAATCGAGGTTATCGATTATTACCAAAGATTGAGGAGTTATTTGAAATTATTTTTGGGCATAAAATTCGAGTTGCTCTACTCACGAGTGCCGATTGGGAAAAAGAAAAGAAAGAATATATTGATAAAAAGAATAATGGGATTTCTTATCAGTATCAAGAAGTACCCTTATTAAATGAACAGCTATCTCAACATTCTCCAATAATAGATAATACCGTTGAGAATGCAAGTAGTGTAGAAGAAGCCATTAAGTTGTTTGGCGAAAATATGGTGAGTATAGATTAGAAAGGATGAGTTATATGAATTTACAAGCAATTATGAAACAAGCACAAGCAATGCAAAAAGATATGATGAAAGCAAAGGATGAGGTAGATAAAACTACTTTTACTGGTGAAAGTTCTTTTGTTAAAGTAGAGGTAAAAGGAACAAAAGAAATTATAAAGATTACTATTGAAGAAGAGTTATCTGATATTGATAAAGAGATGCTTGCTGATATGGTGATGATCGCAATTAACGATGCATTTAAAAAAGTAGATAAGATGATGGAACAGAAACTTGGACGTTATGCTAACGCATTACCGGGTGTATTTTAGTCATGTATCCTGCGGATTTAGAAAATCTGATCGAATCTTTACAATTCTTTCCGGGAATTGGTAGGAAAACAGCCGAGAGAATGGCTTTTTCTGTTATGAATATGTCAGATGAACGAGTTGAATTATTGTCTTCTAGTATTGAAAATGTGAAAAAAAATATTCATCTTTGTTCAATTTGTAATTCATTTACAGATTCCGAAGTATGTAACATATGTTCGAATGAACTGCGTGATAATACGATATTATGTGTAGTAGAAGATCCACGTTCTGTTTTTCTATTTGAAAGTTTAGGATTATTTAAAGGTAAATATCACGTATTAAAAGGTTTAATTTCTCCCGCTATGGGAATTAACCCAGAAGATATAGAATTAGAGAAATTAGTCGACAGGGTTAGAGAAGTTCAACCAAAAGAAATTATTTTGGCATTTCGTCCGAGTATAGAGGGGGAAACTACGGCTTTATATATTAAGAGAATATTGGGTGATTTAGATATTAGAATATCAAAAATTGCTAGTGGAGTTCCAATTGGGGCAGACATGGAATATATAGATGCTATGACCTTAGAGAGGGCACTTAGAGATCGTAAAAATGTAGAATAAATTTTTTCTAGCACCATAATTTTTATTAGGTGATAGAATATGAAAAAATTATTATCTTTATTGCGTAAGGTAATCTTTAGTTTCTTTATTTTATATGGTTTTAATATGATAGCGAGTGATTTTAACATTATTATTCCTATTAATGTAATTACGATTTCTTTAGTTTCTTTTCTTGGCTTTCCTGCTCTTTTTTCTTTAGTTTTATTATTTGTATTAGTTTATTGAGAGGAGGGGACTTATGTTAGAAGATTTTAAACTTTCTCAAGAAAATTTTTATCATGAAGTTATTCAGTTTGGTCTTCATCAGAAATTTAGTCATGCCTATTTAATTGAAACAAAAGATTATTTGGATTCCGATAATCTTGTTTTAGCTTTTGCTAAATTTTTGTATTGTCCTTACCATTATACTAATTCCTCAAATTGTGGAGATTGTAACCGCTGTCATTTAATCGATTTATCTACGAATAGTGATATTATGGTTATTTCTCCTGATGGCTCTTGGATAAAGAAAGAGCAAGTTCAAGAGATTAAGGATAAATTTATGACGACATCATTAGAAAATAATGTTAGAATATATATAATTAAAGAAGCGGACAAGCTGAATAAACAGGCGGCTAATGCCTTACTAAAATTTTTAGAGGAACCAGATAATCAATTAATTGGAATTTTAGTTTGTCGTAACCGTTATCAGGTTCTAGAAACATTGCAAAGTCGTTGTCAGTTACTTTCTTTATCAGGAGAACAACTTGTTCCTGTAAATATGGAAAATGAAGATTTTCTTTCTGAGTTTATCAACGTAATTGAAACAAAGAAAGAGGCAGCAATTGCTTTTATTCCTAGTCTTCTTGCTAATGAATATTGGTCAAAAGATGAATGGAGTGCTATTTTTGAGCAATTGGCGGTAATTTATGAGCAGGCATTAAGAAAAAGTGTATTAACCGATTTTTCTAGTCCTTTTTCTAAGTTAGTAGATCAAGTATTAAAGTATAATACGACTAAAGATTGTTTACGAAAGCTAGAAGTGATTCATTCTTATATTCAAAAGTTAACGTTTAATTTAAATGTTTCTCTGATGCTTGATTCGTTTATTATAGATTTTTCTGGTGGTGAATATAGTCATGTATAAAGTAGCAGGTGTATCTTTTAAAAAGAATAGTAAAGTTTATTTATTTTTAGTTGAAGATATTGAGCCTTTAGTTGGAGATGAGGTAATTGTCGAGACTGAGAAGGGCTTACAATATGGGATGATTTCGTATTTTAGGGAAGTTGAAGAACAGGATCTAGGGTTTTCTTTGAAAAAAATCCTTAGAATAGCAACGGAAGAAGACAAGAAGAAGCATGCCAAGAATATTAAAGATGCTGAGAAGGCTTTAGAGGACGCCAAGAGATTAGTTAGTCGTCTTCAATTACCGATGCGCATAATTGATGCTAATTTTACATTTGATCGGAATCAATTATTATTTAACTTTTTGGCTGATGATCGTGTTGATTTTCGTGAATTAGCTAAGAAGTTAGCCCAAATTTATAAAACTAGAATTGAATTAAGACAAATTGGCGTTCGTGATAAGGCTAAAGAAATTGGTGGTTTAGGACCTTGTGGGCGCTTTTTGTGTTGTAGTACTTTTCTAACAGATTTTAACAGTGTATCAATTAATATGGCGAAAAATCAGATGTTAGCCCTAAATCCTAGTAAAATAAATGGAGTTTGTGGCCGGTTGATGTGTTGTTTAAATTATGAAGATCAACTTTATTCAGAAATGAAAGAAGGATTGCCTAAAATTGGTGAATCCTACGAAAATGAAGAAGTAAAAGGTAAAGTTGTTGGCGTTAATGTTTGGAAACGGACGATTACTGTTGAACAAAAGAATCATAGTCAAGTAGAGGTAGAGGTAAAATAACATGGAAGTATTACACGACTTAGTTGGATTTCAGAATTTAAAAATTTTTCAAAATACGGATTGGTTTTCCTTTTCCTTAGATTCTGTATTGTTACCTAATTTTGTTACTTTGAATCATAATATCGAACGAGTTTTAGATTTAGGGACAGGTAATGCGCCTATTCCGATGATTCTATCTTTAAAAACAAAGGCTAAAATTGTTGCGGTTGAAATTCAAGAAGATTTATATCAATTAGCGAAGAAAAATATTGATTATAATCATTTACGTGATAGAATAGAGTTACTTCATTTAGACATGAAAAAATTAAGAGAAATCTATGGTCCTGATACTTTTGATGTCATTACTTGTAATCCACCATATTTTAAGTATCAGGAAAGTAGTCATTTGAATGATGATGAACATAAAGTAATTGCTCGTCATGAAAAGTGTATTACGTTGGAAGATATTTTTTCTTTATGTTTTTATCTTTTAAAGAATCAGGGTGTACTAGGAATGGTTCACAGAACTGATCGTTTAATCGAAATTATTCATTTAGCTAATCAGTATCATTTAGAAGTTAAGAGACTTCGTTTGGTCTATCCAAAAGAAAATACGGATTCTAATTTGGTATTAATTGAGTTTCGTAAAAATGGAAGAACAGGATTAAAAATATTACCGCCATTATATGTACATCATTCAGATGGAAGTTATACTGATGAAGTATTAAATATGTTTAAGGAGAGTGAAAATAATGAATCGAAATGAAGAAAAACAATTAATTAGGGAGTATGCTTTTCCATGTATGGCTGGTAAAGTACAAGTGACAGAAGCTTTTTTTGGATTAAGTTCTAAGGATACTGTGTCAGTTCTGTACCATTTAAAAAAGACATTACCATCTGAGCATCATATTGTATATGATGGCCTACATGATGAATATCTTAAACAATTACGAAATGCTTATCATGGTAATTTAACTAGCGAACAAAGAAAAAATTCTCATTTATTTGATTTTAATTTATATCCTTATGCTCGTAAACGTGGGTTAGTTAAGGAATTAAAATGCCTAAAATAAGAGGAATATAATGAGACAGAAAAGTTATGCTCAAGAAGAATCTATTTTGTATTTAATTCCTACTCCAATTGGAAATATGGAAGATATTACTTTACGAGCAGTTCACTTATTAGAACAAGTTGATTTCATTCTTTGTGAAGATACTAGAGTAACTAGGGAGTTATTAAATTATTTACATATAAAGAAAAAACTAATTCACTGTGATGATCATAATGAAGAACAAGTGAAACAGATGGTGGTAGAACGTCTAAAAGATAAGGCGGTAATTGGCTTAGTTACTGATAGGGGAACTCCTATTATTAGTGATCCTGGTTATCGTGTTAGTCGTTATGTGATTGAATCGGATTTTCCTGTTGTTAGTTTGCCTGGTGCGACGGCTTTTGTTCCAGCTCTTACGATGTCTGGATTATCTCCGGCTCCGTTCTTATTTTATGGCTTTTTAAATAGTAAAAAAGGAAAAAGAGATCAAGAATTAAATGCTTTAAAGAGTTATCCTTGTACGATGATTTTTTATGAATCTCCTCATCGGATAGAAGATACTCTTCAGTCTTTACTTGAAATATTAGGAGATAGAAAAGTGGCTTTGTGTCGTGAGATTAGTAAAAAATATGAAGAGATTATTCGTGGTTCGATTACAGAAGTTTCAACTATTGTTTCTGATTTAAAAGGTGAGATGGTTCTAGTGGTAGACGGTAATCATGAACAAGAGGATTTTTCGATGTTATCTATATTAGAACATGTGAATCTATATATAGAAGATGGACTTACAGAGAAAGAAGCAATAAAAAAAGTTGCACTTGAACGTGATTTACCTAAATCTGTTGTTTACCGAGAATATCATATTCAAAAGTAGATTTATGTTTGAAAATTATTTCCCGGGAAATAATTTTTGCTTGTTTTTACGAAAAAAGAAGTAGGTAGGGGTGATTCAAGATGAAACTAATTGTTGGATTAGGTAATCCTGGTAAAGAGTATGAACATACTCGTCATAATGTTGGATTTATGACTTTAGATACTTTCGCAAAAAAGGTTGGTTGTTCCGTTAGTAAATCGAAATTTTCTGGTTTATATGGTGAATGTTTTATTCATGGGGAGAAAGTAATTTTACTGAAACCTCAATCTTATATTAATTTAAGTGGAGAAGTTATTCGACGTTACGTGGATTTTTTTGATATTTCTATCGACGATATTTTAATTATTCATGATGATTTAGATTTACCACTAGGGAATTTTCGAATTAAGAAAAAAGGTTCATCAGCTGGTCATAATGGTTTAAAAAATATTGAGTTACATTTAAAAACGCAAGAATACAAACGAATTAAAATTGGTATTTCTAATGATAAATCTATAGATACTAAAGACTATGTTTTAGGACGATTATCAAAGGAAGATAATCAGACTTTGGAATCCGTGATTGATACTGTTATGTTGGTTTTAGATGATTACTTTGTTTTACCATTTGATTCGTTAATGTCTAAATATAATGTGAAAAATAAGAAATAGGTGATTACTTTGCGCTTTTTTGATTCTATCATCAATTTGTCAGAGATCGATCGGATTGGCTTATCTGGATTAACAGATGAGCTTTTTGGTGTTTATGTTAATGATTTGATTTATCAGAAAAAAGAAAATTCTATTTTAGTAGTTGCTTCCTCTTTGTATGAGGCTAATCAATTGTATAATGTAATTAGTAATTATTATGAGCGAACTTTTCTTTTCCCAATGGATGATTTCTTAACGAGTGAGGCTATTGCTGTTAGTCCTGATTTGATGGTTACTAGATTAGAGACAATAAATAGTTTACTTGAAGACGCTAAACCAAGTGTTGTTGTTACCAATTTAATGGGATATCTACGCTATTTACCAACTGTAGAAGTTTATCAGTCACATATTTTATCTTTAAAACCAAATTTAGAGATTGAACCTCGTGAGTTAGCTAGTCGATTAGCCAATATGGGATATCATCGTGAGTCAATTGTAACTAGAACTGGGGAATTTGCTGTTCGTGGTTTTGTTATCGATGTTTTTCCTTTGGGAGAGAATCATCCTATTCGTTTAGAATTCTTTGGTGATATGATTGATTCTATTCGTTACTTTGATGAAGAAACTCAAAAGTCGATTGAATCCATCTCTTCTTGTCAGCTTTATCCTTATACGGATTTTTTATTAGAATCTTATTCTGAAGATACTATCTTTAAACAGAAGTATTTAAAACAGTATTCAAGTAAAGTAGTTTCTATTCTTTCTTATCTTCATCAACCGATTACTATTTATAAGGATTATCCACAACTTAGAAAAAGTTATGAGATGATTGAAAGAGAGTGTTTTCAATACCGAACAGAAAAAGATCAATCTTTTCATGATGAATATATGTTTTCTCTTGATTCCCTAGCGCCTAAACATTTGATTCATTATCTAACAGTCGATAATCTTTTAGAGGATCATTCGATTAAGATTCATTATTTTGATAGTAAAGAAGTGACTCCTTTCCGTGAAAATATTGAGGCAATCAATGCTTTTCTTAAAGAACAGTTGTATTTGAATAAAACTGTTGTTCTTTGTTTAAAAGATTTTCAAATTAAAAACTTTGTTAAAGAGTTGACTGTTCCTTATGTGCTAACAGATGAAGAGAATATTTTTCCAGATAAGGTTAATATTATTGTTAAAACGATTGGTAAAGGGTTTACTTACGCTAGTTATGTTGTCTTATCTGATCAAGATTTATTTATAGCTACCACTTCAAAGAAAAAATATAAGACACATTTCAAGTATGCCTCTAAGATTAAAGATATTAATAAGTTATCGATTGGTGATTATGTCGTTCATCATACGCATGGTATTGGTATTTATCATGGGATTCGTACCTTAAAAATGGGCGATTTAATGAAAGATTATATTGAGGTATTATATGCCGGTAGTGATAAGCTTTATATTCCAGTTGAGAAAATTGACTTGATTAGTAAGTATTCTGGAAAAGAAGGCGTTGCTCCTAAGGTTAATAAATTAGGCGGTTCAGATTGGAATCGAATTAAAAATCGAGTTAGAAATAAAGTTCATGATATCGCAGATCAATTAATTAAGTTATATGCTCTTCGGGAAATGAAGCAAGGATATGCTTTTCATCCCGATACTGATCTACAAGTAAAATTTGAAGAAGCTTTTGAATATGTAGAAACTAAGGATCAGTTACTCGCTATAGAACAGATCAAACAGGATATGGAATCTAATCATCCAATGGACCGTTTGCTATGTGGAGATGTTGGATATGGAAAAACAGAAGTGGCTTTTCGTGCTATTTTTAAAGCAGTAATGGATTCAAAACAAGTTTTATATCTTTGCCCGACAACGATTCTTTCTAATCAACAATATCAGAATGCATTAAAAAGATTTCATGGTTTTCCAGTTAATATTGCTTTACTTAATCGTTTTACGACGACTAAAGAGAGAAGTGAAATATTAGCTGGGTTAAAAAATGGTACGATAGATGTTGTATTTGGTACTCATCGATTACTTAGTCATGATATTCAACCTAAAGATTTAGGTTTATTGATTATTGATGAGGAACAACGTTTTGGGGTTACTCATAAGGAAAAAATAAAGGAATATAAAAGTAATATTGATGTATTAACGCTTACTGCAACACCTATTCCTAGAACATTACAAATGTCGATGATAGGGATTAGAAGTCTTTCTTTGATTGAAACTCCTCCTGTTGACCGCTATCCTATTCAAACTTATGTGATTGAAGAGAGTAAGCAGATTATTCAGGATGCGATTTATAAAGAATTATCTCGTGATGGTCAGATTTTTCTTCTTTATAATCGCGTAGAATCCATCGAAGAAAAGGCTTATGAAATTCAAAAACTAGTTCCTGAAGCACGAATTGTTTGTGCTCATGGCCAACTTTCTAAAGAAGAGTTGGAGTCTAGAATGCTTGATTTTATTAACCAAGAGTATGATATTCTTTTATGCACCACAATTATTGAAACGGGAATTGATATTCCTAATGTCAATACTCTAATCATTTTAGATGCTGATCGATTTGGACTTAGCCAATTGTATCAGATTAGAGGTAGAGTTGGTAGAAGTAATAAAATAGCTTATGCTTATCTTATGTATCAACCTAGTAAAGTTTTAACTGAATCTGCGGTTAAAAGGTTACATGCTATTCAAGACTTCACGGAATTAGGTAGTGGTTTTTCAATCGCAACGAGAGATCTTTCTATCCGAGGAGCTGGAGATATTCTAGGTAGTGAACAGGCTGGCTTTATTGATAGTGTAGGTATTGATCTTTATTTGAAAATTTTAAATGAAGAGGTAGCTCGCTTAAAAGGAAATGTAGTAGAAGAAGAGGCTGATGAGGATTCTTCTAGTGAGAAGAATGATAAACCATTATTAGATGTTTCTACTCATATTTCTGATCAGTATACGGATGATGATAATTTGAAAATTGAAATCCATCGTAAGATTAATCAGATAGATTCTTATGAAAAGTTAGAAGAAATTAAGACTGAACTTGAAGACCGTTTTGGTAAAGTAAATGAAGATGTATTAATTTACATGTATGAAGAATGGTTTGAAAAATTAGCTAAAAAATTAGAAATAGAGAAAGTAAATAAGACACGGAACTCTATTGAATTGGTATTTAGCGCTGAGATGACGAAGAAAATTGACGGTGAAAAGCTCTTTCGTGAGAGTTTCAAGATTAGTCCAATGTTCCGATTCAAATTATTATCTGGTCATTTAATTGTTATTTTAGATATTATTAAACTAGAGAAACATTATATCTATTATTTAATTGATTTATTGAAAAAAATGGTGTAGGTGTCTTCTTCTAAGATGGTAGTTGACATAATTGATTCTTTGTGGTAGTATTATTAATTACCAAGTGAGTGTGCATATTCAGAAAAAAGTATGGAAAGTATGAAAAGCTGCACAGGGGAAACCTACACGTTTATAACACGGAGTCACTAGCGGTGGTTTCTGTGTTTTTATTTGCAGGAAGCCACAAAATAATAAAGAAAGGAGAAGTACATTGTTAAATAATAGTTTAAAAGATACTTCGCTGTTGATTTTATTTGATTTTAATATGGTTCCTTATATTTTTGAATTAAAGAAAGATCAAGAGAACGATGAATTTTACTTATATTCTGAATCTCTTCATTTAGATGTTAAGAAAATATTTCTACAACCAGATTGTTTATTACAATTAAAAGATACTGAACAAGTAGTTCATTTTAGAAATCAAGAAGATTTAACTAGAGCTAATATGGTTTCTAGTATATATATCGATCCAACTATTTTTGATACTTTAGTAGACGAGGATTTACTTGCTTATCCGATGACTTTTGCTTCTATGTATCATTTACCAGAAAATTCAGCTTGCGATTATCAAAAAAAGAAACGCTTATATATGTATGCAAACAAATATCCTTTAGTATAAGGGTATTTTTTTGTTCGATTTTTCTTTTGTCATGAATTGACTATTTTTTTAGAACCTGTTATGATGAATACAATAAGGGTGAAGAAAAATGGATCATGATATTTTAAATATGTTTAAAGAAAAAAATCGAAACATCCTCATTAATAGTTTAAAATATGATATTGAAAAGAATATTACTTCTCTTTTAGAAACGATAATTAATATTTTTAATCATGAATTTGATGTTGGAATAAAAAATATTCGATCTATTTATGAAGATGGAGAATATACGGGACGTTATCGTTTTGTTACCGATACCATTAATCAAATGAAGATGGATAGTTATCGTGAAATAGAAGTTCAATTAGAGAAGAAAAAACTTTCTTTAGAAGAAAAAATTAGTCATTTAGAGTTTACTGAAGATATGATGAGAGAATATTATGATTTTGTGTTAGAGACAACGAAACAGTTAAAAGATCCATTTATAGAGAAAGCATTTCGCTCAGTCAGAGAAGAGGCTATGCGTTTATTTGAACGTAATGTGAAAAAAAATATAGTACCTGAAAAGCAAGAAATTACACTGAAACGTATTCAAGACTATTTACAAAATCGTCTTTATGGTAAATTAGAAACCAAACTTCATATGGAAATTATGCTTCGTGATAATAATTTAATTAATAAAGCCAAAGAAGGTTATTTACGTTATCAAGAGATTTGTGCCAAGACTGAAGAAAAATTATAAATTTTATTTATTTTTGTATAATCTTTTTTAATCTTAGTAAGACTAATGATAGAAAGAAGGTTATATATGAAATCTACTGGTGTTATTCGTAGGATTGATGATTTAGGACGTATTGTTATTCCTAAAGAAATAAGAAAGAATTTGAAGATTAGGGAAGGAGATACGTTAGAGTTCTATATTAGTGGTAGTGAAATTATTTTAAAGAAATTTTCTTTAATTAATGAATTTAGTGATATGGCAATTAAATTAGTGGGAATTAGTGATCGTTTATTAAAGAAGAAGTTATTAATTACTGATCATGATAAGGTAATTGCTTGTTCTAAGGAGTTAGAAAAACGTTATTTAAATAAGGAGATTACTTCTTTGATTCAAGATAAGTGTATGGATCGTATGGATTATTTAGAGAATCAGGAGTCTTCGTTTTCTTTTGTCGATGAAGTGGAAGAGAATGGCTATTATATGATTAGTCCAGTTATTGTGGATAGTGATGTTTTAGGTTCTGTAATTTTATTTGATGATAATCCGTTATCGGAACAAGAAATGTTGACAGTAAAGATGTTTAATGCATTTTTGACAAAAAATATTGAAGAGTAGAAATCTTTATGATATAATCTCTAGATATAAAAGTTTTGAAAGAAAGAGTCATATGGATTTTATGAGAAGAGAGTCTCGGTTGGTGAAATGGGATATAAAGGAAGTATGATAGATGGTTCTGGAACTGATAGATCGATAGGTAGGTTTATCCGTTATTCGCGTTAAGAAGTTGAGAGTATGGATATTTATTCATAAAGTAAGGTGGTACCGCGATTTTTTCGTCCTTATAGGCGAGAAAGTCGTTTTTTTATGAGGTGGTGTTGAGTAATGGCGCGATTTTTTGAAAAGATTAGTTTTGAACAATTTAAACGAGATATTAGTGATGATGTTTCTTTATATCAAGAGTACTCTTTACCACAAAGAGCGACCAAAAGAAGTGCTGGTTATGACGGAGAATCAATAATCGATTTTGTTTTAGCTCCAGGAGAAGTGAAGAAAATTCCGTTAGGTATTAAGGTCTGTATGAATCTTGATGAAGTATTATTGTTGATGATTCGCAGTAGTCAGGGAATTAAATCGATGGTGCGAATGTGTAATCAAGTTGGTGTCATTGATTCTGATTATTATAATAATATAGAGAATGAAGGGCATATATGGATATGTTTACAGAACTGTGGAGATACTGGCTATGTAGTACATCGAGGGGATAAAATCTGTCAAATGATGTTTATTAAATATTTAACGGTAGATGATGAAGAAGAAATTACTCGGGAAAGAGTGAATGGTTTTGGCTCTACCGATAGGAAAGAAGGGTAAAAAAATGGAAAAATATTATATTTCGACCGCAATTGCGTATACTTCTGGGAAACCTCATATTGGAAATACTTATGAGATTGTTTTAGCTGATGCGATTGCGCGCTATAAAAGATTTAAAGGGTGTGAAGTTTACTTTCAAACTGGTACTGATGAACATGGGGAGAAAATTCAACAGAAAGCAGAATTAGCTGGTACTACGCCGAAACAGTTCGTTGATGAAGTGGCAACAGAAATCAAACGAATCTGGGATGTTATGAATACTAGTTATGATCGTTTTGTACGAACTACGGATCCACATCATGAAAGAATCGTTCAAAAGATATTTAAGAAAATGACGGATCAAGGAGATATTTATCTTGGAAAATACGAAGGATGGTATTGTACACCTTGTGAGTCTTTCTTTACGGAAAGTCAATTAGTAGATGGAAAATGTCCTGATTGTGGTAGAGAGGTAAATAGGAAAAGCGAGGAAGCTTATTTCTTTAGACTTTCTAAATACCAGGATCGTCTAATTGAGTATATTGAAACTCATCCTGACTTTATTCAACCAGAGGCTAGAAAAAATGAGATGTTGAATAACTTTTTGAAGCCAGGTTTACAGGACTTATGTGTATCTAGAACTTCTTTTGATTGGGGAATTCCAGTAGATTTTGACCCTAAACATGTTGTTTATGTATGGTTAGATGCACTTACGAATTATATTACGAATATTGGCTATGACCCTGATGGAAGTACAGAGGAATTCAATAAATATTGGCCAGCTGACTTACATTTGATTGGTAAAGATATTATTCGTTTTCATACGATTTATTGGCCTTGCTTTTTGATGAGTTTAGATTTACCACTTCCTAAACAAGTATTTGGTCATCCATGGTTAATTGTGGGAGACGGAAAGATGAGTAAATCAAAAGGAAATGTTGTCTATGCCGATGATTTAGTTGAGCATTTTGGTGTAGATGCTGTTCGTTATTATCTACTACATGAGATTCCTTTTAGTAGTGATGGTGTATTTACTTATGATTTATTGATTGAAAGAACAAATAGTGATTTGGCGAATATCTTAGGTAATTTGGTTAATCGAACAATTTCAATGGTACAGAAATATTTTGATGGAAAAGTAAGTAATCAACAAGTTACCGAAGAAATTGATCAGGAACTATTAACGATGATTGATCAATTAGAAGACAGAGTAGAAGAAAAGATGGCGAAGTTAGAGATTGGGTCAGCTCTTGATGAAATATTTAATTTACTTCGTCGTAGTAATAAATATATTGATGAGACCTTACCTTGGACTTTAGCCAAAGATGAAACGAAAAAGACTCGATTAGCTACGGTTTTATATCATTTATTAGAATCAATTCGTGTTTCTAGTTTATTCTTAGCGCCATTCTTACCAGATACGGCATTAAATATTCAAAAACAATTAAATACAACGTGTGATTCTAGAAAATTTGTTGCTGATTTAGTTTATACGGTTTCTAAACCAGAACCATTATTTTTAAGAATCGATAAAGAAAAGAAGTTACAAGAACTTGGACAGTCTAGTAATTCTTAATAAAAATCCTATTTTGTAGGATTTTTTTCTATGATAGAATAGTAGCTAAGAGGTGAGAAAATGTTTATTGATACACATTGTCATATTGATTCGTCTGTATCAGGCGATGTATATATAAAAAATGCCTATTCAGCTAATGTTAAAGGTCTTATTTTTTCTTTTTGTAATCAAGATTGTTACCAGGCAGGAATAAAGTTTTTAGATAAGTATCCAGATGTATTTGTATCTCTTGGCTTTCATCCAGAAGATGCAGATAACATTACAGATAAAGATTTACATTGTTTAGATGAGGTGCTTGTTTCTTCTTCTAGGATTGTTGCGATTGGAGAAATAGGACTGGATTATTATTGGCGGAAGGATAATAAAGAGAAACAACGTGATTTGTTTCAAAAACAATTAGACTTGGCGGTTAAACATCAAATGCCTGTTGTCATTCACTGTCGTGATGCGATTCAAGACCTTTATGATATTTTGTCTCAGTATAAAGGTAAAGTAAAAGGGGTAATTCATTGTTTTAGTGGTAGTTATGAGATGGCTCGTGCTTTTATTGAACTTGGTTTTGTGCTAGGAATTGGCGGTGTACTTACTTTTAAGAATAGTAAGTTATATCAAGTCGTTGAAAAACTTCCCCTTTCTAGTATTGTTTTAGAAACAGATAGTCCTTATCTTACACCGGAACCTCATCGAGGAGAGATGAATGAATCAAAGTATATTCCTTTAATTGCGGAAAAAATTGCTCAGATTAAGGGAATTTCTCTTTCAGAAGTTGAAAAAATAACGACAGATAATGCGAAAAGGGTATTTGACTTACCTATTTAATTGTGTTATAGTAAAAGCAGAATAGAAAAGTCGAAAGCGTAATAGGTGGGTTATGAAAAAATTTTATAAAGTAATTTTAAATCGGGCGTTTTTCGTTTTATTCTTTTTGCTTTTGTTAATTGTTGTTGCGAGTGGTAATCATAAAACGAATAATTTTGTCAATAATATTAATGGTGTTCGTTCAATTGAAGCAATTCACATTGTTAGTAAATACGATAATCGAAATAATCAATTAGAAGTTATTCCTGTTTCTAATATGAGCGAAGCAGTTCAATATGGTCCTACTAATCCTATTTCTTTTGTTGGAGAAATGACTGCTTACCAAGCTAACTGTGTAGGTTGTTCAGGAAAAGTTGGTTGCCCACCACGTCAAGATGTACGAAATAATAATATTTATTTTGAAGATGTTACTTATGGTACTGTTCGTATTTTAGCTGCTGATATGGCTATTCCATGTGGTAGTATTGTAAGGTTTAGTAATGTTAGTTTTTCAACTGAACCTATTATAGGAATAGTATTAGATAGAGGTGGCGCAATCAAAGGAAATATTATGGATTTTCTTATTGCGGAAACTGACGATCCTAATGTAGTAGGTAGACAAAAGAATGTTCAATATGAAATTTTACGTTGGGGTTGGTAAGGAGTAGAAAGCTACTTCTTTTTCTTTGTCAAGGATTAAAAAGATTATACCATTTTTATTGTTTGTCTAGTTTTCCTGTGGTATGATTAAAGTATATTAGAATGGCGCGGTGATTATATGGATACGGTTCGTAAGGTCTTACATTTTTTATCTACTGTACTTTTGTATTCACTTTTGATTATTGTTTTAATCATTACTGTTTTTTTTGGTGCCTACGTTATTGATCAGATGATTGGAATGAAAAATCATGAGGACCGCTCTCCTTTATTTGGAGTTTATGTTATTATTAGCCCTAGTATGGTACCGAATATCAATGTTTACGATGCAGTTGTAACTATGCGTGTTCCGACTGAAAAGATTGAAATGTATGATGTAATTACTTTTCTATCAAAGGATATTGATACGCATGGGACACCAATTACTCATCGTGTAGTGGGAATTGTTGAAACGGAAGACGGTAAAATTGGTTATCGTACTAAAGGTGATAATAATAATACTGAAGATAATGCATTGATTATGGAAGATGAAGTAATCGGTAAAGTTCTATTTCGTATTCCTATGATTGGGTATGTGCGTAATTTTATTACTAGTAAGCTTGGTTGGTTGCTGATCGTTGTTTTACCTTGTGTTGGTGTGATTATTTATGATATCGGAAAATTGGTTGGTTTAATTAAGAATTCTAAAGCTAAGTCAGATAATGAAGATGATAAGAATGAGGAGAAAGAAAATATAATTTAATTTCTCTTTTTTGATAAGTGATTTGTGATATAATATTGAATACTTTTGATGAGGAGTGAAAAGATGAAGGAGATCCAATTTAAGAAAAAATATGGGCAAAATTTTTTAAAAGATGATTCTATTCCTAAAAAAATTGTTGCTTATAGTGAGATTCCTGAAGATACTTTAGTTATAGAAATAGGACCTGGTGCAGGGGCACTGACGAAGGAATTAGCTCCTTGTTGTAAACAAGTACTGGCTTATGAGATTGATGATTCTTTATCTACTATTTTGGCTGATAACTTAAAGGATTACTCTAATATTGATATTATTTATGGGGATTTTTTAACTCGAAATGTGAAAGAAGACTTGAAACAATATTCTTTTTCTCATCTTTATGTGATTGCTAATCTTCCTTATTATATTACGACGCCTATTTTATTAAAGTTGATTGAAGAGCATATTTCAGTCGATAAAATTGTCGTTATGGTACAAAAAGAGGTCGGAATAAGATTCAGTGCAGAACCTGGAAATCGTGATTATAGTTCAATTACAGTATTTTTTAATTATTATTTTTATTTAAAGAAACTTTTTGATGTTAGTAGGAACTGTTTTGTTCCTAAACCTAATGTTGATAGTGTAATTTTATCGTTTACGAAGAAAGAAGAACTGTTACCTCTTAAAGATCAAGAACTTTTCTTTCAACTAGTACGTGATGCTTTTCAATATAAGAGAAAAACATTAAAAAATAATTTAAAAAAATATGATTTATCTATTATTGAACAGGTACTTTCTCGTCATTCTTTAGATTTATCTGTACGTGCTGAAGCTCTTCCTTTAGAGATTTTTGTAGAGTTGAGTAATGCGTTAGCTAGAATATAGGGATTATTATGTAAAATAATTCCTAATTTTTTATTTGCTAGATAAAATTATTGAATTTTTATAAAGAATATAATATGATGAAGTAAATAGATAATAGTATGTTATAGCAGGAATAGAATAATTGGTTTTACTTTTAAGAAATATAAAATAAAGATACTTATGATATATTTGTTGATTATTACATTGTTTTCACTATTGTTTGTTATTCAACTTTTTAAAGAAATATACTATGAAAGAGCTTGATGAATTTGTTTGTCTTACATTATCAGTATTGATAACTATAGATGTTAAGATTGGATTTACATTAGAAAAAAGAAAACTATTATATTTAAAAAATGGAAAAAAATGTAATAAAGACAAACTTATTAAAAAATTCTTATCTTTTTAAAGGTACTTAAGAAAAAACTTGGTTTATTTGTAGGAAGTATAAAAGACTATGAGATTCAGAAAGAAAAAATAAATTATTTAGAAAATTTAAAGAGAAAACTAAAATATAGTTATATGATGATTTGTTTTTTGTTTCTGCTAGAAAAACTGTCAGAATATTAGAATTATATTATCGTTCAAGATAGTTTGACTATATTAATATATCAATTAAATTATTTTTTGGGGAGAAGTATAATGGCATGGTTAAAAAAATTAGTTAATGATATCGGCAAAGTATTAGTGATAGGATCATATTACATTTTAGTAATATACTTTCTTCTTTTTTTTCCCTATTCTGATACAATTGTTAGTTATTCTGATGTTTTTTTACTAATATTTGCTATAGGCAAAGTGAAGGAGATCAAAAAATGCATACAGTCGTTCGGAATGTGCTTTAAGTAATAATATAAAAAAGTTTTATTACCAGACAGACAAGATAACTTTAAATAGTTTTTAAATGTTTAAATATAGAAAAGACATAGAAAATATTATATGAAAAAGAAACTTAAAAATAAATCTTACATCGAACAACTAGTGTTTTGACTTACAAAATATTCTTATATGATCGAGGAGTTTACTATGAAAAAAGAAGCTATATTAGAATCAGAAGAAACGGCAGTAACTGAACAGATATCAAGAAAAAGGGGGATAAAAGATAGAAAAGATAAAATTCGGATTAGGATGATTGTGTTATTTGTTTTTACATTATTGTTTTTGTATTTATGGTAGCTGTTCCTAATATTATGGGAATTTCCTTTTTTATGGCGCCGGAATACTATTGGTATTTTTACTTATTTTTACCTGTTCCTCTTTTATCTTTTATTTTAGGAATTAAATATAAAAAATAAGGAATAAAATGTCAGAAAAATATCGTTGTTGGGTGTATTTTCATTATATTATTTTTACTTTTTGGACGTTTATCTTTAGATTTTCATTTAAACTGTAAAGCTACCTATCAAGATATCGCTCATTTTCGGGATATTATAGGGATAGATATCCCTTCCTCTGGAAAATATCGTCAGCTACCTTTTGATACGGTTGATACAAAAGATGGGGGTATTTATGTTGCCAAATTTAAAGATGATAAACAAACTAAAGAATTTGAACAACAGTTAATTCAAAATAAAAATTGGATATTAAGTAGGGATTACTCTTTTTCTATGAGAGATTCACTTCCTATTCCTTTAGCTAGTGAACTAAGTTTATCAGAAGATACTTATTGTTTAACTTATTTTGATAAAGAGAATCTATACAATACTTTACCTACTGAATTAGGTGATTATCAGGTATCTACATGCGTTTATCATATAAAGAATCATTACTTGATGTGTGGGGAGTATACGTATTCTTCTATTTCTTAGTTATTGATTAATCTTTTTCTTTGAATAATACGCATAATTTATTTCCTATTTTACATATAATTTTATGGGTGAAGAATATGCTTTTTCATATAGGAGATATTGTGACTAGAGAGTCTTATCAGAATGATATGTTTTTTAAGATTATCGATATTGTGGGAAATACTGCTTACTTGAAGGGAATTAACTTGAGATTATACGCAGATAGTGAGCTTGAGGATTTAAACAAGGTGGAGAATCAAAAAATAGAAGATGATGATTTAATTTTTGAGCGGGTAGATAAAGGAATTAAACTAGATAGAAGTGAATATTTCTATCTACCTGGTAAAGTACTACATATAGATGGTGATGAAGATTATTTAAGACGTTGTATGAATTTATATAAGAAATTAAATATTATGGCGTATGGTGTGTGTTTACAGGAAGCGGATATTCAATCAGAAATTATCAGTTATTTAACGAAACTAAATCCAGATATTTTGGTAATAACTGGGCATGATGCTTATTATAAGAGAAAGGGTTCGATTAAAGAGTTAACTAGTTATAAAAATACGGCGAGTTTTATCGAAGCAGTTAAGATGGCTAGAAAGTACGAAAAAGATCAAGATAAATTGATTATTATAGCGGGTGCTTGTCAGAGTAATTATGAAGAATTAATTAAATCAGGGGCTACTTTTGCGTCTAGTCCAAAAAGAATTAATATTCATGCTTTAGATCCTGCTATTATCGCATCTGGTATTGCTTTGTTTGATCGAAATAAAACGGTGGATTTAATTCATCTTTTAGAAAAAACTAAATATGGTTCAGAAGGTATCGGTGGGGTTGCCACAAAAGGATGTATGTTTGTGGGGTATCCGAGATGACGATAGAAAAAGTAAGAGATAAAGTGAATTCTTATAAAGGGAAAAATTTAAAATTTCGTTTTAATGGTAGTCGTAATCAAATAGAAGAATTTGAAGGAACAATTATTAATACTTATGATGCGGTTTTTATTATTCGTTTACAGGATAATCAGAGGATAAAATCATTTAGTTATAGTGATATGTTAATTAAAAAATTGGTCGTATTAAGTTGAACGTTTTTTGTGGCATTCTCCTTGATGGATGTGGTACGGTTATCTTGAGGTGAGGATAATGACAGTTACTGAAGTATATCAAGGTTTTATCGATTGGCTACAGAACTCTACTGTCCATTCGATATCGTTGTATGATGAATTACTTATCTTGTATCAGAAGATGAGGGAAGTAGCGGTTTTATCAAATGACGAGGAGCTTGCTTTAAAGTTGGATAATGCTCATGCGATTATTCAAGAAGCTAATTCTATATTAGAAAAGACACATCGTGAAGGTTCTAATCGTCTATATCATCACGCTTTTTACCATAATTTTTATAGTATAGAACAGGCAATATTATGTTTAGAGACAACTGATCAAAATGTTTTCCAAAAGTCATTTATTATCGCTAGAATATTTGCGGTAGGGTGTCGGTTAGAAAATGCGATTTCGTTATCGGAATCTAATCGTTATTTATATCTTAGTTCATTAGAATATTTGACTTATGGGAAACATCTGCTTCATGTTAGTAAGGAAGATTATGATTGGTGGATACCTATTTTATTATCTAAGCGTATTAGAGATCCTAATTCTAATTATAATGATAGAAAAATTGAACAATTATATCACTTTTTTAAACGAAAATTCGCCTTGAACGATTCTTCGATACAGCTTCTATATTCCTTTTGTAATATTCAGTTATTTGATCCAGAATTTATCGATATGGAAATGTTAAATCAATTTTACCAAGAATTACCATATTCTGGAAATTATTTTTATTCTTAAATGTCGAAAAAATAGTCTTTTCCTCTTTCTTTTTCTTGCATTTTTGTTATTTTTATTATATGATGGTAATATAAAGTTAGATGCTTTAGAAGGAGGATAACATATGAAGATTACATCTGTAAATGTTCGTAAGATTGAAAAAGAAGGCTCTAGGATGAAAGGTATCGCATCAGTATTGCTAGACGATAGTTTCGCTGTACATGATATTCGTATCATCGAAGGTGAAAAAGGATTATTTATCGCTATGCCTAGTAAAAAAACTCCAAATGGAGGGTACCGTGACATCGCTCATCCAATCAATCCAGAGGTACGTTCTATGTTTGAAGAGGCAATTCTTAAAGCTTACGAAGAAGCAGAAGATCCTGTTGCAAGCGAAGAATAAAATGTGTTTTAAAGCCCTATGGGCTTTTTTTATATACTAGGAATTTGCTTGGTATAGAAGAATAAAATAAAAAATAGAAAATTTTGTAATTTACTTGATTTGCATACATTTGTTTGGTATAGTCTTGTTAACTATTAACACCAAAGGGGGAATGACATCATGAATATGTATAAAAGTTATCAGTTTCGTCTTTATCCAAATGATAGTCAAATCATTATGATTCAAAAAACGTTTGGTTGCACAAGATTTGTTTATAATCATTATCTTGAAAAAAGAAAGAAAGAACATTTAACTTGTTTTGATATGATTAAAGATTTGCCTAATTTATATTCAGAATATCCATTCTTGAAAGAAGTAGATTCTTGTAGTTTGAGATGTAGTTTATTTGATTTAGAGGACGCATTTAAACGATTTATCAAACATCAAAACAATTATCCTAAGTTTAAAGGAAAATATAGTTCAAAAAGAAGTTATCGAACGAATTATATTACGAGTACTTATAAAGAAAGAAAATATGAGAATATTAAAGTAGATTTAAAAAGAAAAGTAATTACTCTTCCTAAATTAAAAGAAGTAAAGATTAGAGGATATAGAAATTTAGAATCTTTACCTGGAAGAATTATCAACGCAACTATTAGTGAGTATTCAAGTGGTAAATACTATGTTAGTGTATTAGTAGAAGTGAATCATCTTGTGGCAAAGATTATTCCAAAAAGAATAGTAGGAATAGATTTAGGGATAAAAGATGTTGTAATTACAAGTGATGGAGAAAAGATAAAGAATGAGAAAATTATTGAGAAATATGAAAAAAGAATCAAAAGGAAACAAAGGGAATTAGCTAGGCGAGAAAAAGGAAGTAATAATTATTATAAAACGAAGAGAAAGTTAGCCGTTCTATTTCAGAAGTTAAAGAATGCGAGAAAACACTTTATTCATCAAATAACAAAAAAACTAGTATTAGAAAATGATATTGTGGTAAGTGAAACATTAAAGGTAAAAGAGATGATTGAAGAAAAGAAGTTCTCTAAATCTCTAACTGATGTTTGTTTATCTGAGATATGTCGTGTATTAGAATATAAAGCTAAGTATTATGGAAAACGATATATACAGATAGATACCTATTATCCAAGTAGTCAGGAATGTAGTAAATGTGGATATAAAAATGAGAAAGTAAAAGAATTATCAGTTAGAAACTGGATATGTCCAGAATGTGGAAGTTACCATGATAGAGATATCAATGCTAGTCAAAATATATTATTTGAGGGAATAAAGAAATATGTAAAAGAGCTAATATAGTCGAGAAAAAAATACAGATAAAAGTAAGAACAAAAAACTACGGTAGCGACTATCGGATGTTAAGTCTGTGGAGAATAAAGGTAACTTTATCGATGAAGCAGAAAACCCAGGAGGCAACGACTGGGACATGAAAAATTTATTTTTCATTTTGTTCTGGTAAAATTTTGTTATAATTATCAGTTTTAAAATAGAGGTACTAAGTGTCTTCTTTTCTTTTGGTATATTTTTTTTTGTATTTCATATTTTTAACTAGGAGGAATATATATGGACAAGGATACTAATATTACAAATTATAATCATAGTGTTAATATTGTAGAAAGAAAGAATATTTTAGTAACTGGGGTAAAAAAGATTGAGAGTTTCGATAACGAAGAATTTTTAATGGAGACAGTAATGGGATTTTTAGTATTAAAAGGGGACGATTTAGAGTTGTTAAAATTAGATACTTTACAAGGAAATGTATCGATTAAAGGATTTTTAAAGTCTTTTGCCTATGTTGATGATGCGACAAAAAAAGAAAAGGAATCGAATATTATTAGTAGGTTGTTCAAATAATGATATTAGAGCTACAGATTCAAAGCCTTGTTGCTTCTTTTGTATTTGGCTTTTTATTATCTTATTTGGTTAATTGGTGTTATAAGTGGTTGTTTCTTTCTAAGGGAATTTTTCGTTATATTTTTACTTTTCTTTTTGTATTATTTTTTTGTTTATTATATTTTGTGATGATGTTTGCGATTAATTCTGCTCGTATTCACATTTATTTTTTAATGATGACTTTAATTGGTTATTTAGTTGGTAATTTATTTAGTCAAAAAGTTCGTTATCATTAGTTTACATTTCTTTGTCAAGTGACAAAACTTTCTATTTTTAAACGGTTGTCATTTCTTTTATTTCTACTTATAATAATAAGAAGAATAGGGAGGTTTGCATAGGTATGAGAAAGAAAAAAACAAAGTCCCGTGCACGTGTTTGTCTTTTCGTGCCTATCTGTGCGGTAGCGATCGTCGCTATATTTACTGCTGTTGGTAACTATTGGGTTCAAATATTCGAAAAGTATCAAGAAAAGGGTATCTTAGAAGAAAAGATGCTCACTTTACGAGAAAAGGAAGCAGAATTAAAAGTGGATGTTGAAAAATTAGAAGATCCAGATTATATTGCTCGTTATGCACGGGAGAAGTATATGTATTCTAAAGATGGGGAGATTATTCTAAGATTGCCAGAAGAAGATGAAGAATAATCTTCTTTTTCTTTTGTTTTTATTGATAAGTATGGTACAATACTATTTGTAGTGAAATGGGTGAATAGTGTGGAAAAAGTATATGATTATTTGACAACTCTATTAGATCCTTCTAGTACTGTAGTCGTTGGGGTATCAGGAGGACCTGATTCTATGGCACTACTTTATATTTTGGTTACTTTGGCTAAGAAAAAGTCTTTTTCTTTGATTTGTTGTCATGTTAACCACAATGTGCGTAAAGAGAGTGAGAAAGAGAAAGTTTTTTTAGAGAATTGGTGTAACGAACACGGGGTTTTGTTCGAATCCATGAAGATTGAACATTATAGCGATGATAATTTTCATAATGAAGCAAGAAATATTCGCTATCGCTATTTCGAAGAAATAGTAACCAAATATCAGGCAAACTATTTGATGACTGCTCATCATGGTGATGATTTAATGGAAACCATTTTAATGAGACTTGTACGGGGGTCTACTTTGCGTGGTTATGCAGGATTTAAACGTGAGGTAGATAAAGGTTCTTATTTCCTTGTTCGTCCGCTTATTTCGGTTTCTAAACAGGAACTTTTAGATTATGATGTGAAGATGGGGATTCCTTATGTTATTGATTCTTCTAATCATAAAGATAAATATACAAGAAATCGTTATCGTAAGTATGTATTACCATTTTTAAAACAGGAAAATCCTAATGTGAATGAGAAGTTTTTAAAATTTAGTTTAATGTTAGAGGAGTATGCAGATTTTATCGATAGACAAGTGGATAGAGTATTTACTTCTGTTTATCATGATGGATACTTAGATATACCTGTTTTTTTAACTTTAGATTTTCTTCTACAATCGAGAGTACTTTATCGTATTTTAGAGGAAGTTTACCAGGATGATATAAATTCTGTCAATGATAGACATATTCAATTGTTTAATCAACTAATTTTTTCTCATAAGAAAAATGCTTATATTATGTTGCCTAATCATATTAAAATAGTAAAAGTGTACAACCAAGTAAAAGTAGTTTTGGATGGAGAAGAAATTAATCATTATGAAATGGAATTAATTGATTATGCGGTTCTTCCTAATGGCAAGCATTTAGAAGTTATGCGTCATGATATTCCTGAAAATGGGAATGATGTTTGTCGTTTAAACAGTTGTGATGTTGTGTTACCTCTTTATGTTAGAACGAGAAGATATGGGGATAAAATGGCAGTAAAAGGATTATCTGGTACTAAGAAATTAAAAGATATTTTTATTAATTCTAAAGTACCGATGGAAGAACGTGAATTATGGCCTGTTGTCGCCGATGCGACTGGTAAAATTGTATGGGTGCCTGGTATTAAGAAAAGTAAAATAAATAAACAAAAAAACGAAAGTTATGATATAATAATTAAATATTATTGAAGGAGAGAGAAATAATAATGAATAAAAACAGTATCAGAAGAGGTCTATTACCTTATTTATTTTTAGTTTTGATCGTATTTAGTGTTTATTATTTATTTAATGTACTTAATCAAAAAGTAAATGTTTTGACGTACGATGAATTTGTTTCTTTGTTAGAAGAAGAAAAAGTAACTGAACTATCTATTACTCCCAAACAAAGAGCGGTTGTCTATGAAATTACTGGTAAGGCTAAAGATTATGAAGAAAATGAATCTTTCTTTATTCGGGTTCCTTTGAGTGATCAAATTATTAGGACTATTTTTACTTCTGAGGAAAAAGCAGATTTTGAATTAGTGACGAATCCAGATCCAGAGTCTAGTACGTTATTGTTGATTTTGGTTAATGTGTTACCACTCGTTTTACTTGTCGGTGTAGCTATCTTTTTATTCACTAGACAGATGGGTGGAGCTAATAAGTCGATGGATTTCGGCAAGAGTCGTGCTCGTTTAAGTAATGATACCAACAAGGTTACTTTTAAGGATGTAGCGGGATTAAAAGAAGAAAAAGAAGAAGTTTCTGAATTGATTGACTTCTTGAAAAATCCAAAGAAATTTCAAAAATTGGGAGCTAGAATTCCTAAAGGTGTTTTATTGGTTGGCCCTCCAGGTACCGGTAAAACTTTACTTGCTAAGGCAGTGGCTGGAGAAGCTAATGTTCCATTCTATTATATTAGTGGCTCTGATTTCGTAGAGTTGTTTGTTGGTGTAGGTGCCAGTCGTGTACGTGATATGTTTAAACAGGCAAAGCATTCAGCTCCTTGTTTGATTTTTATCGATGAGATCGATGCAGTTGGTCGTCAACGTGGTACTGGTTTAGGTGGCGGGCATGATGAACGTGAACAAACCCTTAACCAATTACTTACAGAGATGGATGGCTTTGGTGCTAATGAGGGAATTATTATCATTGCTGCCACTAACCGTGCCGACGTTTTGGATCCTGCTTTACTTCGTCCTGGTAGATTTGATCGTCAAGTTACCGTTGATTTACCAGATGTTAGAGAACGTGAAGAAATCTTAAAAGTTCATGCTAAAGATAAGATTTTAGATCCATCTGTTCGTTTAGAGTTTTTAGCTAAACGTACTCCAGGATTTAGTGGTGCTGCTCTTGAAAACTTATTGAACGAAGCGGCATTACTTGCAGTTAGACGAAATAAAGATGCCATTACAATGAGCGAGATTGATGAAGCAACGGATCGTGTTATTGGTGGACCTGCTAAACTTAGTCGTAAATATAACGATCATGAAAAAGAAGTGGTTGCTTATCATGAGGCCGGTCATGCTGTTTTAGGTATTAAATTACCAAACGCAGATGATGTTCAAAAAATTACGATTATTCCTCGTGGGCAAGCAGGCGGTTATACCTTGATGATGCCAAGCGAAGAGACTTATTTATCTACAAAAACGGAATTATTACAACGTATAACAGGTTTGTTAGGTGGCCGTGTTTCTGAAGAAATTCAATTTCATGAAGTTACTACAGGAGCGCATAACGATTTTGAAAAAGCGACGAAGATTGCTCGTGCTATGGTAACCGAGTATGGAATGAGTGATTTAGGTCCTGTTCAGTTGGAACAACAAGAAGGCGGAGTTTTCCTTGGTCGTGATTATAATAAGACACGTAATTTCTCGAACGAAATTGCTCATGAGATCGATAAAGAAGTTCGTAAGATTATCGATGAATGTTATCAAGAGGCAAAGAAAATTTTACTTGAGAATCGTGACTTGGTAAAATTACTTGCTGACTCTTTATTAGAGTACGAAACATTAACTAAAGAACAGATTGATTCTTTAGTTGAAACTGGGCGCATGCCTGAAGAGAAGACAGAAGAGAAAACCGATGATGATATGACGTTTTCTGAACTTAAAAATTTAGCTAAAGAAAAAGGCATTAAAGGATATACAAAAATGAATAAAGAAGAGCTTGAAAAAGCACTTGAAGATGTTGATGATAATGCTGATGAAAAAAAAGAAACTGATTCTAAGGAATAGTTTCTTTTTTGTATAAGAATTTTCGTTATTTGTATTATTTTTTTTAGTTATTGAAATTGAGATTAGAACAATAAATTTAAGAATAGAACTTATAACTAATTAGCAATAGAAAAACTTGGTGTTTTTATTAAGTGGTGTTATACTTTAATTGGTGTTAATATGAAGCGATTTTGTTCTTATCATCCGGCTAAATGGGAAGCCTTTTCCTTTTTACTAATTCCTATTTTAGTTGGTATTTTATCTGCTACTTGTTTTGGTAATGATATATGGTTTTTGATACGTACTGGAGAAGAAATTATTACAAACGGGTTTCCTCATGTTGATTTTTTAACCTTTCATGAAAATTTAACTCTGGTTGTTCAACAATGGCTAGTCGATGTTTTATTCTTTTTTGTTTATGATTATGGGGGTAAAATTGGGATTTATTTTCTTACTCTTTTAGTAAATGTCTATCTTGTTTTTATTACCTATCAGTTATTGATGTTAGTGACCGATAAAAAAAGAAATTTATCCATTTTATTTACTTGTGTAATTGTTTCCATTCTTGCTTTCTTTTTCTTATCGCCAAGGCCACAAATTTTTTCCTTCGCTATTTTACTGACTGAATTATATGTTTTAGAACATTATATAAAGAAGAAAAATACTAAAATTTTGTATTTTCTTCCACTTTTATCTTGGTTGATGATTCAACTACATGCCTCTTTATGGCCAATGTTATTTTGTTTTTGGTTACCTTTTTTTCTTAATACTTTTTCTATTTCTATTGGTAGAATTTCTTCTGAGTCTAAACCAAAGAAACCATTATTCATTGCCTTTCTTTTTATGATTTTGGTTGCTTTTCTTAATCCCTATGGAATAGATTCTTTATTCTATTTATTTCGTTCTATTAGTAATAGTAGTCTTTATCATGTAGTTACTGAAATGCGAATTCCAGATATTCATACCCTTGCGGGAATAGTTTCTTATTTCTGTTTATTTCTTGTATGGCTTGGCTATTTTATTTTTACTTCTGGCAAACTCCAACTTCGTCATTTTCTATTATTGATTGGTACGACTTATTTGGCGATTTCTTCTTGGCGTGGTTTGGCTTTTTTCTTAATTGCTGCTATTTATCCATTAGCTTATTATTTCCGTTCTCATTTTTATCGAGTACGTGATTTACCTTTTTCTCTTCGACAATGTATTCCTTTAGTTGTAGCTACTATTTTTTTAGGAATAATTCCTTTCACTTTAATTTTATCGTCTGATGGGATTTTTATGAATAGTGCTAATCAAGAAGGAATTGATTATTTATTAAAAAATGAAGATCCTGATCAGGTGCGATTATATTGTGCTTATGGAGAATGTAGTTATGCAGAATATAAAGATTTAGCGGTTTATATAGATAGTCGAGCTGAAGTGTTTATTAAAGAAAATAATCAACAAGCGGATATTTTAGACGAGATGTTCTATCTACAAAATCATGCTTTAGATTATCGTGATTTTTTAGAAAAGTATCAGTTTACTCATTTATTAGTTACAGAAGATGATTATTTATATCAATTATTGTTACATGATTCTGATTATGAAGTCTTCTTTTCAGGACTTGAATCTAAAACTAGTCACAGTATGAAAAAAGAAAATTTGCGTCGTTATATTATTTTTAAGAAGCGGTAAAACATTTTCTTTTTCTTTTTTTTGTGGTATTATCTATTATTATGAATTTGAGGGATAAGTATGTGGAAAATTGGAAATGTAGAAATTAAACATCAAACGGTTTTGGCCCCTATGGCTGGAATTGGGAACTCTAGTTTTCGAAAGATTATTAAAGAAATGGGATGCGGTTTGATCTATGCGGAGATGGTTTCAGACAAAGCTCTTTTTTATAAAAATCAAAAAACAGTAGATATGCTTTACATGGAAGAAGAAGAGCGACCTATTGTTCAACAAATCTTTGGGAGTGATAAGGACTCTTTTGTTGTTGCTGCTCAGTTTATTGAACAAAATATGCATCCAGATATTATCGATATTAATATGGGGTGTCCGGTTCCTAAAGTGGCAGTTCGGGCTCAAGCAGGAAGTGCGCTTTTAAAGAATCCCGAGAAGATTAGAGAGATTGTTAGTGCTGTAGTTCAAGCCGTTCAAGTACCAGTCACTGTGAAAATTAGAAGTGGTTGGGATCACGAACATATTAATGCGGTAGAAGTAGCGAAAATTTGCGAAGAAGCAGGAGCTAGTGCGATTTGTGTTCATCCTAGAACTAGAAGTCAAGGATATAGTGGTAAAGCCGATTGGCAAATCATTAAACAAGTGAAAGAAGCCGTTTCCATTCCGGTTATTGGAAATGGCGATATTACCGATATTTATAGCGCGAAAAGAATGCTCGATAAGACTGGTTGTGATGCAATCATGATTGGTCGTGGGGTATTAGGTAATCCGTGGTTAATTAAAGAAATCAATGCTTATTTGGAAGAAGGAAAAATAATTCCACCTCCGACCCCACTTATGCGTATTGATATGTGTTTACACCATTTAGAAAATTTATACGAATTAAAGAATGAAAAATTGGCGGTTTTAGAAATTAGAAATCATGTTGCTTGGTATTTGAAAGGACTTAAAAATTCTAATGAAATTAAGAATAAAATATTTCTCTGCCACCATATTTCTGATATAATTAACATATTAAATGATTATAAAAAATATATAGAAAGAAGCGTGGATTAAATGCCAAAGAAAAAAGAAACTGTAGAAGGAGAAGTACTTAAAGAAAAAAAAGTTACTAAGAAAAAAGTAGATAATACTACGTCAAAAGAAGAGAAAATAAAAGTTTCTAAAGTTAAAGACTCAGAAAAAAAAGAATATCGTAAGGCCTATTTTTTCCCTAGACTGATGGCTTATATTATTGATTTTGCGATAGTTACTTTGTTGTTAAGTTTTATTTTAATGTTCTTACCAACTAATGAGAATTATTCTGCTTATTTAGAAGAATATGAACAAATTCAGATAAATTATTTAGAGGGAAAAACTTCGGCAGATGAATATATTAATCAGTCTGTAGATGTAGTCCATGACTTAGATTATAGTAATGTTATGACATCAGTTGTTGGGGTTTTAGTATTTATTCTTTACTTTGTTGTCTTCCAGTTTTATAATAATGGACAGACTCTTGGTAAAAAGTTGATGGGCGTTCGAGTAGTTTCCATAACTGGGGAAGAAAAAGTATCGATGAACCAATATGTTCTTAGATCTTTGTTAGTTAATTCGTTAGTATGTAATATATTGCTCATTGGTATGGTTTTGTTTATGAATAGAGAAGTATATTATTATGGAAAGTTTATTATTGAAGGTATTCAAACACTGTTAATTATTGTATCTGCCTTTATGGTAATTTATTCAGCTAGTGGTCGTGGACTTCATGATAAAATGGCTGCAACTAGAGTAGTAATGGTTGATTAGGAGGAATATTTATGAGAGAATTTTCAGAACAGGAATTAGTACGCCGTGGTAAGTTAGACAGTATTCGTGAGTATTGTAACCCTTATCCAGAGCGTTATGTGGTTACTCATTCGTTAAAAGAAGCATCTCATTTAGAAGATGGTACTAACCAAGTTCGAGTAGCAGGACGTATTGTATTCTTACGTAAAATGGGTAAGATGAGTTTTATTAAATTACGAGATATCGAAGGGGACTTACAGCTTTCTATTAAAATCGATTTAGTAGGTGAAGGAGCTTATGAATTCTTTAAGAGTAATATTGATCTTGGAGATTTTATTGGTGCCGAAGGTGAGATTTTTACGACCCATACGGGAGAAAAAACCCTACGAGTTCATACTTTTCAATTTCTAGGTAAAGCTTTGCGCCCTTTACCAGAAAAATTTCATGGTTTAACGGATCAAGAAGCGTGTTATCGTCAACGTTATGTTGATTTAATTATGAATCAGGATACTCGTGATCGTTTTTTACTTCGCATTCGTTTTATTCGTGAACTTCGTCATTACTTAGACGATTTAGGGTATTATGAAATTGAAACTCCTATTTTAAATAATAAGGCAAGTGGGGCGACCGCTAAACCATTTATTTCTCATCATAATGCTTTAGATATGGATGTTTACTTAAGAATCGCACCAGAAACATATTTAAAAAGAGCAGTAGTTGGTGGAATTCCTAAAGTATATGAAGTAGCTCGTTGTTTCCGTAATGAGGGAATGGATGCTACCCATTTACAGGACTTTACGATGGTAGAAGGGTATCAAGCTTATTTTAATTATGAAGATAATATGAAGTTGATTCAAAACATGTTACAGACGATTATCCAGAAATTGTTTGGTACTTTGACTATTCCTTTTGGGGATAGAGAAATTGATTTTAGTGGAGATTGGCCTAGAGTAACTTTCCGCGAGTTAATTCTTAAACATGCTGATATTGATATTGAAATAGATAATACAAAAGAAAAGTTATTAGCGAAAATTTTAGAAAAGAAAATTGAATTAGAGAGCGAGACGCCTCTAGAAAATTTAGGGTTTGGTAATTTAGTCGATGTATTATATAAAAAGGTTGCTCGTCCATTTATGATTGAGCCAGTCTATTTGACTGAGCATCCAACAAGTTTGTCTCCACTTGCTAGAAGTAATGATGAACGAAAAGAGATTAGTGATCGTTTCCAATTGGTCATTAATGGAGCAGAGATCGTTAATGGATATTCAGAGTTAGTTGATCCAGTTGAGCAAGAAAAACGATTATTAGAACAAGCTGCTTTAAAAGCGGCAGGAGATACGGAAGCTATGCCAATGGATTACGATTATATTCGTGCCATGGAATATGGTATGCCACCAATTTCTGGTTGGGGTATGGGCGTTGACCGTGTCGTTCAACTATTAGCTGGGGCTGATAATATCCGTGATGTTGTCATGTTCCCATTAATGAGACCTTTGGATGAAGATAAGGATTAAATAGATGTTGAAGAGACCAACATCTTCTTTTTTTGTAAGAAAACACCAGTTTTTTGAGGGAAAATGATTGTATTTTGTGCCAAATTATGTATAATGAAATAGGGAGGGTTAATATGAAAAAGCATAATAGTTTCAAGGTTGTGTTGATTACAATATTCGTTGTTGCGCTTTGTAGCTGGATTTTTCCTAGTGCACAGTTTTCTACACAATTGATCGAAGGCGAAAGAGTTCAAGCAGGTTTATTCGATGTATTTTCGTATCCAATGGTAGCACTTTATTACTTCATGAATATTTTTGTGTTTGTAATCGCGTGTGGTGCTTTTTACGGAGTTGCTTATAGAATACCAGCATATAAAAAACTATTAGAAAAAATTACAGCAGGATTTAAAGGCAGAGAAAATATTTTCTTAGTTTTAATGATCGTCTTGATTGCCGCTTTAGTTTCTGTAACGGGTATTTCATTCCCAATTGTATTTATATTCCCATTAGTTATTTCTATTATTTTGATGATGGGATATAATAAACTAGTTGCCGCTAGTGTAACAGTTGGTTCTACTATTGTAGGTATAGCTGGTACAACTTTAGGTACAACGACTGTTGGTTATGTAAATTATATCTTAGGTACAGATACTTTCGATGAAATGATTACGAAAGTGATCATCTTAGTAATTTTAACTGTCTTATTGGTAGCTAATGTGCTTCTATACGCAAAAAAGACAAAACGTGTAGTAGAAGAAAAGAAAGAAGAATTAGTTACTGATGATGATCAGGAAGAAGTTAAAAATGCTAAGAAAGAGGAGAGTGTAAAGACTGTTTCTACTAAGACTGTTACTAAGAAAGAAACTAGCAAAAAGAAAGAAGCAGAAAAGAGTACAAAAACAACGAAGAGTACAAAAGCGAAGACTTCGAATAGAGGACGCAAACCAAATCCTTCAAAAGGAAAAACTAGAGCATCTTTTGCTAAGTTTAGTGATGAGATGATTCAAGTAGAAGTAGCTAAAGGTAAACCAAAAAAGGTACGTGTTTGGCCATTCGTAATCATTTTTGATCTTATTGTAATTATTCTAGCAATGAGTATGTTTGATTGGGAAGGATTATTTGAAATTACTTGGTTTAGTGAGACAACCGATGCGATTGTTGGCTATGAAATTGGTGGATTTCCAATTTTTGCTAAATTATTAGGTACTTTCAATGCCTTTGGTTCATGGAGTCTAAATGTTGAAGTTCCAGCCATGATATTGATCTTTACTTGTATTTTAGCTTTAGTATATCGCGTTAAATGGTCTGATTTCATCGACGGTGTAGTAGATGGTGCTAAACGTAGTGCTCCAATAGCTACAGTTATGTTGTTGATTTTCACAGTACTTATTCTTGTGACATATCATCCATTCCAATTATGTATTACGAAAGCATTACTTGAAGTTTCAACTGGATTAAATGTAGTTACAATGTCAATTATTGCGATGTTCTCAAGTTTCTTCAATGCTGATCTTACTTATGTTGCACAAAGTACATTGCCTTATGTTACATCAGTAATTACAGATAGTTCACTTTATCCATTGCTTGCGGTTATTTTCCAATCAATTTATGGATTAATGATGCTAATTGCTCCTACTAGTATTATTCTATTAGGTACATTAACTTATTTGGATGTTCCATACACTCAATGGTTAAAACATATTTGGAAATTATTTTTACAATTCCTAATTGTGCTTGTTATTATTTTCTTAATTGTACTTGCGGTATAAAAAGAATTGTATGATGTTAAGTAGACAAAATCGTTTTTTGGATGATGTCTACTTTTTTTGTGCTCAAGTGTTTAAAAAAATTCTAAATTGTTCATATTATGCATAGAATGATATAGGAGGAATTTTTATGTTTTCTAGATTTAGTGAAGAAGCACAAAAAGTACTACTGAATGCGAAGAAAGAAATGCAGGACCTAAAACATCCTTATGTAGGTACTGAGCATTTATTGTTGTCTTTGATTTCTATTCAGAAAGATATTGGAAAAAAGATGGCTGAGTATGGAGTAACCTATCAGAATTTTAAAAATAAATTAATCGAAATTGTTGGAGTTGGTATTGAAGATAATACTTGGTTTTTATATACGCCATTATTAAAAAGAGTTCTAGAAACAGCTATTTTAATTAGTAAAGAATCTGGAAATGGTGAAGTGGGATGTGATCAATTATTATTTGCTATTTTGGAAGAAGGAGAAGGAATTGCTGTTCGTATTTTAGAAAAATTAAATGCAGATGTAGAAGAGTTACAAGAAGTATTTTCAGTAAAACTTACAGCGAAGAAAAAAGGTAACAAGAAAAAACTAATGGTAGAAGAGTATGGTTTAGATTTAACCAAAAAAGCACTAAATCATGAAATTGATCCGGTCATTGGGCGAGAAGATGAACTATTACGAGTGATGGAAATTTTGTCGCGTCGGACGAAGAATAATCCATTATTAATAGGCGATGCAGGGGTTGGTAAAACCGCAATTGTTGAAGCTTTAGCACAACAGATTGTTCTAAATCAAGTTCCTGATAAACTGAAAAATAAACGGTTGATTTCTGTATCGATTGCTAGTTTAGTAGCTGGAACGAAGTATCGTGGCGAATTTGAAGAACGAGTAACGAAAATGCTTAAAGAAATCGAAAACGATGATACGATTATTCTATTTATCGATGAGATTCATACCTTGATGGGAGCAGGGGGAGCAGAAGGTGCTATCGATGCCGCAAATATTTTTAAACCGGCCTTGGCTCGTGGTAAACTACAGTTAATTGGGGCTACTACTATCGATGAGTATAAACAATCTATCGAAAAAGATAAAGCGATAGAACGCCGGTTTCAGGTAATTGTTGTCGAAGAACCAAAAACGGATAAAGTATATGATATTTTAGTAAGGTTAAAACCATTATATGAAAAGTTTCATCATGTGAAAATTACGGATGAGGGTTTACGTTTTATTATACAGCTTACCGATAAATATATGCATGATCGAAGACAACCAGACAAAGCGATTGATGTTTTAGATGAGGTGTGTGCTAAAGTTTCTTTAGTTGCAGATAAGGATAGTAAGATACTCCATAAATACCAAGAAAAGTTAACAGAATTGGTGGATAAAAAGAATAAATATATTCTTCAAGAAGATTTTGAAAAAGCTGGGGCTTTAAAAAACGAAGAAAAAGAGCTCTCTTCATCGATAAATACAATCGAGTTAAGGCGAATGAAAGCACGAGGAATAAGACGAGTGAAGTTAGAAGATATTGCGGATGTCGTTAGTGTTAAAGCGAAAGTTCCTATTTATGAGATTCAATCGGCTAGTTTGAAATTTCTAAGGCAATTAGAAAAACAGCTAAAACAAAAAATCTATGGTCAAGATCAAGCGGTGATGCAGTTAGTCAATTTCACCAAGAAGATGCAATTGGGTTATAAGGACGGTATTCATCCTACTTCATTTTTATTTGTTGGTCCAACTGGGGTAGGAAAAACGATGTTGGCAAAGGAATACAGTCGGTTACTGTTTGGCGAAGATCGCTTAATTCGGCTTGATATGAGTGAGTATCGGGAAGCGGGTAGTATTACGAAAATCATTGGATCAGCTCCAGGTTATGTGGGGTATGATGATGGGAAAAATAAATTAGAAGAAATTAAGAATAAACCACATGCGGTGATTTTGGTTGACGAAATCGAAAAAGCTCATCCTAGTGTCTTGAATTTATTTTTACAGATTTTAGACGAAGGAAGAATCACAGATGCGAAAGGAAATACTGTTCATTTAGAACATAATATTATTATTATGACTTCTAATATTGGTTTTTCTGCCGGTGACTTAGGTTTTGTTTCTACTACTAGCGTAGAGTCAAAACTACAAGATTTCTTATCATTAGAATTATTAAATCGAATTGATCAAGTGATTCAATTTAATCGCTTAACTCATGAGGCCATTCATCAAGTAGTTAGTATTCAAATGCGTGAACTAAAAGAAAAATTTAAAGCTAAAGAAATAAAAATTCAATTTACTGATTCATTAGTTGAAGATATTATAGGAGCTTCTGAATATGAAAAATTTGGCGCTAGGCGAGTAAGTAAAATTATTGAAGATAAAATAGATAATTATATTATCGATCAAATATTATTAGGCATGAATTCCATTAAAATAGAGGAGATCAATTTGTAATGCGATCTCTTTTTTGGCGGTTTCTTTCTTGTAGAAACCGTGATATAATGTTTTAAAGACGAAAAATACGGAAATTAAAGTGGTACCATAATTATTCCGTAATTTTATAATATAATGAAAAAGGTGATGGATTTGAAAATTTATAATACGTTAACAAGAAGAGTTGAAGAGTTTATTCCACACGAAGAGGGTGTTGTCAGAATGTATACTTGTGGCCCTACAGTATATAACTACGCCCATATTGGGAATTTGCGTACTTATATTTTTGAAGATGTCTTAGAAAAGGGATTACGTTATTTAGGTTATGATGTTCGTCGAGTGATGAATATTACTGATGTTGGACATATGACAAGTGATAGCGATACTGGCGATGATAAGATGTTAAAAAGTGCGGAAAAAGAAGGAAAGACGGTGTATGAGATTGCGAAATTTTATACCGATGCTTTCTTTAAAGATATCGAGAAATTAAATATTCGTAAACCAGATATTGTCGAAAATGCTAGTCATCATATTGATACTTATATTAAAATGATTTCTAAAATGTTAGAGGATGGTTATGCTTATCAATCTCATGGGAATGTTTATTTTGATATTAGTAAAGCGAAAGATTATTATCAACTTTCAGGAAAGAATCCAGATGATTTGATGGTTGGGGTTAGAGATACTGTAGAAGAAGATAGTTTTAAAAGAAATCCTGCTGATTTTGGATTGTGGTTTACGGATAGTAAGTTTTCTAATCAAGATATGAAATGGGATTCTCCTTGGGGAATCGGTTATCCTGGTTGGCATATCGAATGTAGTGGAATCAGTGCTAAGTATTTGGGTGAATACTTAGATATTCATTGTGGTGCGGTAGATAATATTTTTCCTCATCATACAAATGAAATTGCGCAAAGCGAAGCTTATTTTGGTCATAAATGGTGTAATTACTGGGTACACGGTGAGTTTTTAAACGACAAGACTGGTAAGATGAGTAAGTCAAATGGTGAATTTTTACGTCTTCAGTTATTGGAAGATAAGGGGTATTCCCCATTAAGTTATCGATATTTATGTTTGAGTAGTCATTATCGGAAAGGTTTAGTATTTTCTTATGAAGCCCTTGATCAAGCAGAAACAAGTTATCGTAAGTTGAAAAATCGAATCAAAGGATTAGATAGAACACCAAATCTTCGCGAAGGAAAAATTGATGATTATAAAGATCAATTTAAAGAAGCAATTGAGAATGATTTGAATACTTCTAGTATGTTAACTTTAGTTTATGATGTTTTAAAGGATAATGAATTGACGGATTTTACTAAGTTGTATTTGATTGAAGATTTTGATAAAGTTTTATCGCTTGATTTAACGGTGGATGA
The DNA here is from genome assembly GCA_944350365.1 of uncultured Bacilli bacterium. Classification (GTDB taxonomy): domain Bacteria; phylum Bacillota_I; class Bacilli_A; order RF39; family UBA660; genus Alloscybalousia. The sequence continues at coordinate 9,506 of CALVOU010000001.1, read as the reverse complement.
TGAAACAGAAATTGAGGATGATCAATATATTTTAGATAAAATCGAAGAAAGAAAACAGGCAAAAAGTGAGCACGATTTTGTAAAAGCTGATGCGATTCGTGATGAATTGTTGAATCAGGGAATTCGGTTGATTGATACCAGAGAAGGAACTACTTACGAGAAAATATAGAAAAGGAGGAATTTAGACTGTATTATACTTATGATTTAATTGGTTATGGATTAGTTTTAATTGGTGTAGTTATTACTTTAGTTGCCCAATCTTTTGTTACTAGTCGTTATCATCGTTATCGAACTAAGAATGCTAAGAGAGGTTTGTCTGGACAAGAAGTTGCTCGATTGATTTTGGATAAAAATGGACTTAGTGATATTTATGTGACGGAAGTAAAAGGAACACTTACCGATCATTATGATCCGAGTAGAAAAGTAGTGAGATTATCTAGTGAAGTATTTCACGGAACTTCAATTGCTTCTTGTAGTGTAGCTGCTCATGAAGTGGGACATGCAATTCAAGATAAGGAAGGTTATTTCTTTATACGACTTAGAGGCGCAATTTTTCCTTTAGTTAGTTTCGCTTCTAAATTTGGTTATTTGGCTATTCTTATCGGTTTTCTTTTTAATCTTTTAGATTTGGCTTGGGGCGGTATTGGTTTATTATTAATTATTTTATTCTTTCAATTAATTACATTGCCTGTAGAGTTAAATGCTTCTTCTAGAGCGCTTACACAGTTACAAGAATTAGATATTTTAGAAAAGAAAGAATTATCTTCGGGAAAAAATATGTTACAAGCCGCTGCGATGACATATGTTGCTTCTCTTGCGACGACATTACTTGAAATTTTACGTTTTGTTCTTATTATAGCGGGAAGAGACGATCGAAAGTGATCGTTTTTTTGATGAATAGGTATTTGATTAGATTTGCGTCTAGATTCGCTTCTTGATATAATTAAAACGGTGATTGAAGTGAAAGCAGTAGAAATTAATCCTTTAGTTTTGGCGTACTTGGGAGATACCATTTATGAAAACTATGTACGTCGTTTTTTGATTGCTTCGCAAGGTGGAAATGTAAAACAATTACAGGAAAAGGCAGTAGAATATGTCAGCGCTCGTTCTCAAGCGATGTATTTGATGCGCTTAGTTGAATTAGATTTTTTTACGGATGAAGAAATGGATGTTTTAAAAAGGGCACGGAATTATAAAAGTAAATCTCATCCTAAAAATTGTGATGTGGTTACTTATAAGCACGCTACTGCGCTAGAAGCCGTAATTGGTTATTTAGATTTAATCGGAAGAAATACTAGAATACAAGAGATTATGGATATGATTTTAGGAGGAAAATTATGTTAGTCTATGGAAAAAATGTAGCGATTGAATATTTGATGGATGGAAAAAAAGTACGAAAAATCTATTTGCAAGAAGGGTTTAAGGATGAAAAAATTCTTTTCTTGATTAGAAAACTTAATTTCTCTGTTATTTATAAGCGTAAAAATGAATTAGATCGACTTGTAAATGGTGTACATCAAGGTATAATTTTAGACGTAGAGGATTTTAGTTATTGTTCTTTTGATTCACTTTCTGATGAGGAAGATAGTTTTTTGGTTATTTTAGATCATTTGGAGGACCCTCATAATTTAGGAGCGATTATTCGAACGGCAGAAGCGGCTGGTGTCGATGGAATTATCCTTCCTAAAGATCGTGGCGTTACCGTGAATGGCACTGTGTTAAAAACAAGTGCGGGTGCGATTTATCATCTTCCTGTTTGTCAGGTTGTCAATCTTCATCAGACAATCGATGCTCTTAAGAAAAAAGGATTTTGGATTGTCGGTACTGACATGACAGATAGCCAAGATTATCGAGATATTGATTATTCTGGTAAAATGGCTTTAATTATTGGTAACGAAGGAACAGGGATGAGTCGGTTGGTGCGTGAATCATGTGATTTTATTGCTAGAATCCCTATGTATGGTAAAGTAAATAGTCTAAACGCCTCCGTTGCTGCTGGAATTATGATTTACGAGGTGATTAGGCATAAGAAAGGATAGGTATGCAGAATTATTCTCAGTATAATGATTATGAATTAGTTTACATGGTCCAAGAAGAAAACGAGAATGCCTATCAAATTTTATATGATAAATATCAGCCTCTTCTTCGGCAAATCGCTAGTCGTTTTTTTTCGACTTATCGCCATTTTGGCGTAGAGTATGATGATTTATATCAAGAAGCCAATTTAGCCCTAACTAAAGCCATTCATGCTTATCAAGTATCTTCTAATACGTTATTTTATACGTTTGCTTGTATTACAGTTCAAAGTAAATTAAAAAATTTTATTAAAGTTTCTACTTCGCAAAAATGTTTGTTTCATCAGCGAATGCATTCTCTATATGAAGTCGTTAATGGTAAACAGAATGATTTGTTGTTGATCGATACAATTGTTGATCCGGTTGCGGTAGATCCTGCTTTAGAGTTAGATAAGAAAAGTTTAGTTCAACAGTTGTTTCAGTTTTCTCTTTCTTTAAATATTGTTCAAGCCCAAATATTTGAACTTAAAGCCGCAGGTTTTCGTAATATTGATATTGCCTCGTTACTAGGTATGTCTTTAAAAGATGTCAGTAATTATATCTATCGAATCAGACGAAAATTAAAACGATTTTTATTAGCTTGACTTTTATCATTGTATGATATAATGATAATAGGGTGAAAATATATGGAGAAGAAAACGATTGTTGAATTTGGACTTTCTTCTATGTCGATGGATTATAAAAGAGAGTTTTTATATAAACTAGATTCTATGTTGAAAGAAATTCATGAAAGTGGTGGCTTTGTTACTAGTTTTGACCCAAATACTATTTATATTACTGAAGATACACGTATACCGATGTTTTCTTCTATTCGTCGTTTTCTTCCTAATGAAGAAGATCAACAAAATATTAAAGTGGCTAATCTTTTATGGATGGCTGATTTGGCTTTTTGTTTGTATCTTCCTGATTATAATTTGGAAAATGGTTTGTTAAATCCGGAAGTGATTAGTATGTATTTCCGTGATTTTAAAGGTTATTTTCCTGAAGAGGATGTCGATTATTATGCATCTATTTTTCAGTTAGATTATTCTCTACCTAATCTTCCAGTTCAATATTTTAGTGATTATATCGATAGGAAGATGAGTTCTAATCAAGCTAGTACGTATTCTAATCAAAAAAGTTACAGTAAAAGTACTTTAGCTGGACGCATGATGAGTGAAAAAAATAATAGTGGTTATGCGAACTACATTTTAATGACGAGTTTAGTTGGTTCTTTATTGTTGTTAGGAATTTGGTTTTTATTCTCGTTTTCTACAATATTTTCTTGACTTTAACCCTTTTGTGTGGTATGTTTATGCTGAACACGAAAGGTGTTTTTATTTTGATAAAATGAAGGTGGGTTATTTATGGCAAAAGTGGTAAAGTCAACTAGAGAAGTTGTCGATATCAACGAAGAAATGGAAAAGATCCAAAAAAAGAATAAGAATAGTGGAAAGGATAAGGGACAGTCTGATCAGAAGAGAGAAAAAGAAGTAAAGATAGTTAAAAATACAGATAAGAAGAAAAAGGCTGGTAATGAAAAGAAAGGTAAAAAGACAAAAAAAATAAAAAAGAAGAATCCAGTATTTACTTTTTTTGTTGAAGTAAAGAAAGAAGTTTCTAAGATAAAATGGCCTAGTCGTAAGGATATGGTTAAATATTCAGTAGCGACAATTGTATTTGTGATTTTCTTCGCAATCTTCTTCTTTATTATCGATATGATTATGGCCATTCTATTGGGGGTGTAAGAGATGGAAAAACAATGGTATGTCGTTAATACTTATTCTGGGCATGAAAATAAAGTTAAAGAGAAATTAGAAATGCGTGCACAAAGTATGGATATGAAGGATTATATTTTCCGTGTCGTTGTTCCTGAAGAAAAGATTATCGAAGAAAAAGATGGTGTTAAAAAAGAAAGAGTAAAGAAATTATTCCCAGGCTATATTCTAGTAGAAATGGTTATGAGCGATGAGGCATGGTATGTGGTTCGTAATACTCCAGGTGTTACCGGATTTATCGGATCTAGTGGAAAAGGTGCCAAACCAACTCCATTACAACCACAAGAAGTAGATAAAGTTTTGAATAGTATGGGAATCAGTAGAATCGATGTTAACAAAGAATTAGTAATCGGTACAAAAGTTAGAATTACTAGTGGTCCGTTTGCTGGTATGTTCGGTACAATTGAAGAGGTTGATGCTCCTAATCAAAAAGTGATGTTGAACGTTGATTTGTTTGGTCAAGAAACTTCAGTTGAAGTAGCTATTTCTGAAATTGAGGTTACTGGATAATATGAAATATGAAAAACCACTTTCTTCTAGAAAGTATATAGCATTAAAAATGGATGCTTATGCATTAATAGGTATGTTATCTGTGTATCCACCTGAAGAACGACAGATAATTTTAGAGAATTATTTGAATGAATCGGAGTATAGTGACTGGGAAAGAAAAATCTATGAAAATACAGTAAATTTTCCTTTTGATGTTATGTTATATGATGAGATTGGAAGTTCATTGATGTTGGACTTTGATTATGTGGCACTCGAAAAAAAATATCAAATACCACATCATGTGTTAGGCGAAAAACTTTATGAGTATGAAAGTCAGGACTTTCATACTGTTTCGCAAATGTTTTTTTCTTTTTTAAAGGAAGCTTCTTTTAAAAAGGAAAAGTAGAACTCAATGGGAACGTACTATTTGATTAGTTTTGAATAGGCGGTAATGAAAACTAAAAAATTAGTTAAAACATAGAAAATGTTGTTTAAAATGAGAAAGTTTGTGGGAAAAGAAAAGAAAAATGTTGCATTTATTTGAAAAAGATGATACTATTTAGTCGCTATATTTAATTATATAGATGAAATTAAGTGGGAAGCACGGATATCAAATAGGAAAAGAATGGAATGCTAATAGAACCACTCGCGAAAACGAAATTAATTTTATAGGAGGTGTTTTTCGTGGCAAAAGAAGTTGTGAGAAAAATTAAATTACAAGTTGTAGCTGGAAAAGCAACACCTGCTCCACCAGTTGGTACAGTGTTGGGTCCTGCAGGAATCAACTTACAAGAATTTTGTACAAAATATAATGATGCAACTAGAGATAAAATGGGAGATATTTTACCAGTTGAAATTACTGTTTATGATGACAGAAGTTTCGATTTCGTAGTAAAAACTCCACCAGTACCTTTCTTACTTAAGAAAGCTGCGAATATTCAAAAAGGAGCAAGCAAAAAGGCAGACGGTGTCGTTGGAAAGATTACGACAAGTCAGTTAAAGGAAATTGCTGAAACTAAATTGCCTGATTTGAATGCTTATACTGTAGACGAAGCAATGAAAATTGTTGCTGGTACAGCACGCAATATGGGAATTGAAATTGTAGATTAATCATTAATCAATAAAATAGACATATAGGTAAAATACCTATGTGGGAGAGATATCCGCTCGTTAATGCAAAAAAATTTGCGAACCACATAAGGAGGAATTAAAGTGAAACAAAGAGGAAAGAAATATGTTGAAGCTTTAGGAAAAATCGAGAAAGGAAAAGCTTATACTAAAGAAGAAGCAATTAAATTAGCTAAAGAAACTTCTATTAGTAAATTTGACGGTAGTGTTGAAGTAGCTGTTAGACTTAATCTTGATACCAAGAAAGCTGATCAACAATTAAGAGGAGCTATCGTATTACCACACGGTACAGGTAAGACTAAAAAAGTTTTAGTTATCGCTAAAGGAGATAATGCCAAGAAAGCTGAAGAAGCTGGTGCTGATTATGTTGGAGACGTTGACATGTTAGAGAAAATCGAAAAAGAAAATTGGTTCGATTTCGATGTAATGATCGCAACTCCTGATATGATGCCACTTCTTGGTAAATTAGGTAGAGTATTAGGACCTAAAGGTCTTATGCCAAACCCTAAGACTGGTACAGTTACTACTGATGTAGCTAAGGCAGTAAGCGAAGTAAAAGCTGGACGTGTTGAATATAGAACAGATAGTTTTGGAAATGTTCATGGTATTATCGGAAAAGTATCTTTTACAGAAGAACAATTATTAGACAACTTAAATGCTTTTATGGCTACAATCATGAAAGTAAAACCTGCTAGTGTAAAAGGAGATTATATTAAGAACGTTGCTATTACGACAACGATGGGTCCAGGAATTAAAATTTTAGTAAATTCTTTTGACAAATAAAAAAGAATCATATATAATAAGTGTAATTTGTTGGTGCCATAGACAGTAGGTAAATAAGTAAATCCTACCGAGGACTTCAGAAAGTTAATTTAAGTTCTCAGGTAGTCTGAGAACTTTTTATATGGTACCTCTAAAAATAATAGGAGGTGTTTTATGGCAAGTGCTAAAATCTTAGAACAAAAGCAAGCAGTTATCGATGAGATCAAACAAACAGTATCTGACGCTTCAACAATCGTATTATTCGATTATCGTGGTCTTACCGATAGTGAATCTAAAGAACTAAGAAGAAGTTTACGTGAAGTTGGATCGGATTATAAAGTATATAAAAATACTTTAATGAATCGTGCTTTTCATGATTTAGACATTAAATTAGACGAATCATTAAATGGTCCTAGTGCTTTAGCATTTAGTTCTGATCAGATTGCTCCAATTAAAGTGTTATCTGAATTTGCTAAGACACACCCAGCTTTAGTATTAAAGGTTGGTATTGTCGATGGAGAAATTTCAGACGAAGCAAAGTTATCTCAACTTGCAACTATTCCATCACGCGAAGGACTACTTACAATGTTGGCTGGAGCTATGATTGCTATTCCAAGAGATTTATCGATCTGTTTGGATTTGTATGGTAAACAAAAAGAGGACGAATAGTCCTATCAATAATAAAAATTAAATAAGGAGGAAAAAATAATGGCAAAATTAACAAAAGAAAGCTTCATTGAAAGCTTAAAAGAAATGAGTCTTTTAGAAATTAAAGAATTAGTAGATGCAATGAAAGAGGAATTTGGTGTAGATCCAAGTGCTGTAGCTGTTGCTGCTCCAGTAGCTGGTGGAGCTAGCCAAGAAGAAGAAAGTTCTACAGTTACTGTAGTACTTACTGAAGCTGGTGCTGCTAAAGTTAACGTTATCAAAGTAGTTCGTGAAATTACTGGATTAGGATTAAAAGAATCTAAAGATATCGTTGATAATAATGGTACAATCAAAGAAAACATTTCTAAAGACGAAGCTAATGAAATTAAAGCTAAGCTTGAAGAAGCTGGCGCTACTGTTGAATTCAAGTAAGAGATATTTGACGTTGTAAAAACGAATTGACGAGTTCAATTCGTTTTTTACTATGTAGAAAATAAAGTTAATAGTATAAACGGGTTATCAAGATATAAATTCTATGTATTTGTTTTTGAACGATGTATAAAAATAAGTCGATAAAATTTTATAGATTTATTAAAAATAAAGCTAGTGAATATTCTAAGGAAGCTTAATTGACTAAAAGTTTTCAATACCAAAACTTAAGATAAATTATATCTTTTCTTTTTTTTCTTTGTTTGATATTATATTAGTGAAGGATAGAGGTGAACGACATGTCGAATATAAAAAGTAAAAAAGTTTTGCTTTTAGTGGTCACAATCATGGGTGTTTTTTTAGTTCTTTTTGGAGTAAGTTATGCTTATTTTACAGCAATGGCAACTTCAGATGAACAAAAAGTACAGTCAGGGGTATTGTCATTAACTTATGATTCAGGGCAAGATATTTTTTTAGAAAATGCTTTTCCAGGCGAAGAAAGTGAAGCCGGTATTCATCAGTTTGCGATTGAAAATACCGGTACATTGGATGCTACATATTATATGTATCTAGATAATATTACTCTTAAAAAGGGAGAAACTAATGCCCAAAGTGAGAATTTGAAATGGAAATTATATAAGGCTAATGAAAGTTATGTAGAACAAGAAGAAATCGCTAATGGAAATTTTAGTGATGGAAATAATACAATAGAGATGAATACTGATATAGCTATTGAACCAAGTGAAAAGCAGTATTATATTCTAAAAATATGGTTACAAGAAACAGGTGCCTTACAAAATGAAGATCAAGGATTAATATTTAGTGGTCAAGTAGTCGCAACAACGGAAAAGAAAGCAGTAAATAAGAGTTTAGCTAATCTAATGAAACAAGAAGCAGTCTTAGATAATATTACTAGTACTTATGTAACTAGTCCTACTGGAATAGACTTTAGTCAAATATCAAGTGATACTAATGGAAAAGGACTATATACATTACATGGAACAGAGAGTAATCCTAATCCAATTATGTATTACCGAGGAGATGTAGAAAACAATAATGTTAAGTTTGCCAATTTCTGTTGGAAGATAGTAAGAACAACAGAAACCGGAGGAGTAAAACTAATTTATAATGGCGAGCCCAATGAAAGTGGTCAATGTATGAATACAACAGGAAGTTCTACTATGTTGCCTGATAGTACATTTAATGCTAGTTACAATGATAATGCTTATGTAGGATACATGTATGGAACAACGGGTTCATCTAGTTATGAAGAAACTCATGCCAATACCAATGATTCCACAATAAAAGGAATTATTGATAGTTGGTATGAAGAAAATATGACAAAATATACCAATCAGCTAGAAGATACCGTCTGGTGTAATGATCGAAGTGTAGTATCAGATAGTACTTACAGCGGAACAGGAGCAGGAACAGAAGCAACCGGTTATGGAGCAAGGAATAGGTTATATGTAAATAGAACACCAACATTAGAATGCGTAAATGAAAACGATCGATTTACGGTAAGCGAAGAGAATGGAAATGGAGCTTTAACCTATCCAGTAGCGTTATTAACCGCTGATGAGATAGCGTATGCTGGAGGAGTCAGATTGAAAGGTAATAGTAGTTATTATTTATATACAGGTAATTATTGGTGGTCCTTGTCGCCTTACTCCTTCGATGGTAGTCTTGCGTACGTGTTCCGCGTGTCCTCGACTGGCAACCTCGACTACAACGGCGTCAACTCCGCGCGCGGCGTTCGGCCTGCGGTTTCACTACGGCCTGGAGTAAAGGTAACAAGTGAAGGAGACGGAACAATGGAGAATCCATACATAGTGGTAGAATAGAGAAATAATGTACTCCATACTCTTTCGACTTTGCCTTCTCCACGAAAACCCTTTCGTGGAGGGGAGAGGAAATGAGTAGAAAAAGAAGAAAAGTGTGATATGTAGAAAAAAAGTATGATGGATAATCGGCATTACGATTGAGTAATGCCGATTTGAAAAAATTGTTACAGTTTAGATAGAAGCAAATAATACTATCTTTAATATGTCATTAACAATATCCGAATTAAATGATAATAATAAGAAACTTGCAAAAGAACTAGAAAAAGCAAATTAAAAGCTTCAAGAGTTGTTATTAGAAACGCTATGTTGTAGTTTTTAAGGGATAAAACCGTAGTCTGAATAGATCTCATTAAAATCGAAGATACTATGATTAT